>JBATPG010000112.1:0-2168 GCA_049291335.1 Saccharimonadales bacterium (SeqCode)
GCGTTGGCCCCAGCGCGGCGCTGACGTCACGGCGGCCGGAACCAATCACGACAGTTTCTGCCACGAGGGTATCGAACCACCGGGCTTTGGCCCACGGCACGCCCGCGTTCGCAAGAAATAAGATGTCAAAGCTGATGGCGTTGTGGGCAACAAAAAGGTGGTCGCCCGTAAACAGGTCGCGAATCGCGTCGGGCACATTGCCACCTCGGCACTGGATGATACCCGTAACGCCTGTCGCCGGACCGTAAAATTGCATGATTGCAAGGCGGTCTCGCCAAGGCGAAAGCCCCGTTGTTTCGGTGTCAAATGCAATTACTTTCTCTTGCCGCATTGCGTTGACAATGTCGGCTGGGTCAAAAATGACGTGGCGGCCGTCGGCCGTGATGTGCTCAGTCATTGGAAGCTCCGTCAAGAAACTGATCCATTAACTCGCGGGCCGACATTCGCTTTTGAATCAATTCGCGCGCGCCGGCTACCTGGTCGTGCCATATCGGGCCGTGGGAAATAATCGGCCGGGTGACCAAGATGTCGTCGCTGCCCCACGCCGCCGCCTGCACCTTTGTGGCAGTGTAAATGTGAGCGTTGCCGAGGTGGAACGTGATGTTGCCCGGCACAAAATTGGTACAGTACGCCACCGCCTCAAGCAACAGGTTAAATTGGACCAAGTCATACGGCAGCCCCCAAACGGCGTCGGACGAGCGCATGGACACAGCCATGTTGAGGTTGACCCCGCTTGGGTCAACTTGAAATTGAATGCTGGTCGTGCACGGTCTCGCGGCCGGAGGCTCGTTTCCGCGGTCAAACACAAGCACCGCCTGCCGGGTGGCCGGGTCGGTGATAAGCACGTCAATTACAAGGGGAATTTGTTCCGCCACCCGCGGCCCGTATGCGGACTGCGCGCCGAACAAGTCGAGACGGGCGCGGGGCGCGGCTGCCTGAAGGCTCGGCAAGTCAAAAATTCCGGCAATAAGCTGGAGGCCCTCAATAATCCCAATGGCGGGATTATCTTTTGGGCGGCGCGGAACCCTGCGCCCCCTAAACGTAACGGACACGTTTTGAAGCGCGACCGTCTCAACACCACGGGGCGACGAAGGCATGCCGGCTGACAGCAGATAAGTGTAATAATCGCCGTAACGGCTTACTGTCATGGGTGTTAGGTTCATGTTTGTTCTCCGTACATAGATACCGTCACGCCGCCCGCCGCAAAAATTTCGCGGGAAACGTCAAAATCGCGGTATTGTTCCAGAAAAACAACCTCCACAATTCCGGCCTGCACGAGGGCGGCCGCGCACCGCGGGCACGGGCTGTGCGTGCAATACGCTGCCAATCCCACGGTCGAGACGCCGTCTTGGGCGCATTGAATAATTGCGTTGAGCTCAGCGTGGACCGAACGAACGCAATGGCCATCCGCGTCAAGCAGGCAGCCCACGTCGTCGCAATGCGGCGCGGCGGCGGGGGAGCCGTTGTAACCGGTGGCGACAACGCGGTTGGCGTCATTCACGAGCACTGCCCCAACAGCCGCCCGCCGGCTGCAAGTAGACCGGCGGGCAACTGTTTTCGCAATCTCGGCCATCATTTCATCGACAGAGATTCGCTGGATGTGGGACATTGCTAAATCATGCTCCGCGCCTCTTCGAGCAACTCGGGAGACACCTGAATTTTGGAGGCGGTGGGAACGTAAAACGTTCCGCGCGCATTCGTGTTTTTATTGGAACCGAGCTCCACCGCAAAATTGCCGGCGCCGTTCAGCGCGAACATCGTGTTGATGGACTTGCCGACGTTGACCGCCGTTCGCTTGAAATTGAGCATCGCGATACCGCCGTCATCAGGGATATACACGATATAGGAATAAAAGAAATTACAGGGCGGCGCTTGCCGGCGGCCGTCCGGGCCGTCCGACCATTGGGACATGGGGCAAGTCGCGCAAACTCCGCCGGGCACTCCCACACCGACGACGGAATCTTCAGAACGGCACAGGACCCCGCGGTCTTCGTTGCGAAGCTCGCGCTTGCGCGCGTACATGAGCGGAATAATCGTGAGGCGGTCCTTTACGACCGACTGAGCAATCCACTGCCCCGGACGAGCGTCGCCCGATTGCACCTCGGCCGTTAAACCTTGCGCCAGCCGCAGGAGCGGAAACGCAATATCGGAGCTGTCAAGGCCGGCTG
>JBATPG010000113.1:0-4153 GCA_049291335.1 Saccharimonadales bacterium (SeqCode)
ATGGATTACCTCCTTTCTAGGGAGAATACTAGTCACTTGCAGAGCAATCTCAGGTGAACTAGGTCGATGTCGATGGATTGTATATCAGTACTGACAATCCAATTTCCGTTTTTACAACGGACGATACCATCAGTTTCTGAACCATTACGAATCTGACGTTGAAATGCACTATTCAGTTCTTAACAAACAAAGTACTGACGTATATAAAAAAGAGCCTATTTGCGAGAAGGCTCTTTTTCTTTGGTACGTTTTGGCGCTGTTATTTACGCGTTACTTCCATGACAGTGGGGGTAAAGTCTTGTGGTTTCTCAGCCATTTCTATTAAGGCTTCCTTAGGAGTAAGGTGGCTTTGATCTTTGTTATTGCTAAGAGCGACCAAGACAGTTTTAGAGCCTTTTGCGCCTAAATTCAGTGGGTTGGCAAGATATGTTAGTCCATTATCCTCTGGCTTTGGTAGTTTGACCAGTCGATGATAGGCGAACTTCCCTTGTGGAGAGTCGCTTGTCCATTGTCCTATTTCTGTACCAAACTGCCCATCTTTTTTGGCTATAAAGAGTATTTGCTCTTCACCATTTTTTTCTATTGTCTGAGTTACCCATGACTGATCAAGACCAGCCATCCGAGGGCTGCGTATAATTGCTTTTGCTTCTTTTTGTGAGTTAACCCAGTCGCGCCCGTTCCAGTACTCATGCACTAACTTGTGGTTCTCGAGGTCGGTTGATTTAATCCTAGAAACATATACATCACGTCCGAAGTCTAGATCTTCGCCAGATGTGTGCGTACCGTACTCATAAATATAGCCATCTTCAGACGCCACTGCAGATTTACCCCAAGCAACCTTACTGTTGGGCTTGGTATCAAGTCTGAGGGTGGTCTCATGCATAGGGAGCCCATCTGCTTCTTTTGGCATGCTAAATACGGCAATATCTGTGCCTGTTAGCTTGAAGCCAGGCGCCTCATCGCTGGAAGTAACGCGGTCGGCGTATACGTACATGTTATCTTTTATTACGACAGTAGCGTTTGGCCAGTACCACTCGGTGGGCGAAGGGTTGGGGATGGCCTCTACGCCAGGGTTTGTTAGCTTGGCGTCATCGCCACAGACAGTCACTAAGCCATTATGTACAAACTTTTTATCACCCTGGTTGCCAACATTATTGGCAGTTGCTAAGTGGTCTCCGGTAAAAAATATCTTACGATTGCCAGGAAGCTCGGGCCCCGAGACAATATCGTCGCCAGCTAGCCATCCATCGATGTTCCCAAACATTTTCTGCCACTTTTCTGCAGAAGTAGGGGGGTCTACACAATCAGGTGTTGGCTCATACTCACGTAAAGATACGGGGTCGTAGGTTGCGGCAACGGTACTAACATCTGCTGTGGCTGTTTCGGGGCCATTAGCGCACGCCGCAGCGCCACTTATTAGCACGCTAGATAGCATGAGCGCACTCATAACCCTTCTTGAGCGACTGTACATAGGGGCCAAACTAGAAGGGGAATTTTCTGGGCTAGCGATTGGCGGATGTTGCATAATGATTGTATTATATCACAAAAATAAGCATAAGTACAGTAGTAATATGGTGCTGGGGAGGTAGCTATTTGTCAGTTGCGGCGTGTGTATTTGAGACAGGAGAAAGCGCCTTAGCACCTTCAAATGTGTGGGTACCATAATCGGCCAAGGCATCTGGTTCAAAATTATTGACACTGACTGTGTTGAATGTGGCCCAGTCTTCGCCGTCAGGTATAACATGAAGTGTAGGCAGGTATGCAAAGTACCCATCAGCCTTCCCATCAAAGTCGGCAGGTAGTCCTTCTGCAATTTTTTTATACTCCATATTTTTAAGTGCCTCAACTACTGTTTTACCGCGCTGTTCGAAGACAACACTTTTGCCATTTTCAAGCCAGATTGATTTGTAGGTCAGTATAAACTCACCCTCTTTGCCCGAGTTAGGGTCGAAGGTAAGGTCAACAGCATCCTTGGCGAGGGCATCGCTAGGTAAAATAGGTTCAAGCTTTGTTCTAGGCACATCTTTAGCAAACTTTTTGCCGTTCCAATATTCCCACTTTGTGGGGTCTGCTATTGTATCTTCTGTTGTTCGGGCTCCAAAATAATTGTGGCCCGCATAGGGGTCTTTCGCTGCTTGGTTCCCTAGTATGTACATGTAGCCAGTTTTATCGTCGTAGACGCTAGAGGCACCCCACATTATTCCATTTGACCCTTCCTTAACAGAAGGTAGGTCAATATTTTTTTCTACAGTAAAATCGTTACAGCCTGATGTGCCTGGGTTGATAATGTGTAGTTTAGAGCCAGTAACTTTAAACGCCCATCCAGGATCTTTTGTGCCCGGTATTTTTTCCATTATAAGTGAAAAAGCGTATATCTTGTTGCTGCCTTTTGTTGCAGTAAAGCCACTGGCAAACCATTCATAGCTATTTCGGCTATATCCGGTCTTACCATTTGTTGACGGCTTAAGAGATTTCTGAATAAAACTATCAATAACAGTGTCTGAAGGAGGCGACTCTGTTTGCTTGAACTGCGCACGTCTACGTTCTACATAAGAAGCTATTTCATCGGGAGATACAGTTCGAGGTAAAAAGTCTCTGGTTAAACCACCAGAGGTTACTTTGTTGAGAGAAGTCATTGTACCGGTAGTGGGGTCGTAGCATGCTGCTGCGTTGTGGTGCAAGTCTACTTTTTCTGACTGAGCCGATGCACTCATTTTGCGGAATGACCTAGTGTCTGACTGCATAGTAACAACGCGACCATCGGGCAGGGCAAACGTTTCAACTGCATCACCCGCATACCGAATGTATCCTTCGCCAAGAGGGTATTTGGTTGATTGGGCTGCTAAAAGCGTTTTGCCATCTACAATTTTTTCTACCTTAACTCCCGCTGGGCTCAGTTCTTTGGAGCCACTGGACTGTTCGGAGGTACTTGTCTTAGCTTGCGTGTCTTCCTGCGATATGCAGCCAGTGAGCGCCAGTGTGGTCGCTATGGCCAGTCCCAGGGCAGTTCCTATGGGTGATGCCATAGGCTCAATAGAAGTATGGGTACTGGGGTGGGGTCGAATATGTCTGGGTAATTGTTCGGTCATTGTTTATTTATTATAGCACAAAATAGTGTAAAAGTACAGCTTAAGCGCAATTGTACTCTTAGTATGCCTTACGTAGCCTAGAGTCATGACAAGCAACTTTATAGCGAAGTAGGTATGGGTCGTTCAAAATACGCTGTGGGCTTTGAAACGTGGTTTGGGCGAGCTAGGCTATCTGCTCTGGTGAACCCAAGGCCAAGATAGTATGAACAGAGTTTTGGATTTGCCGAAGAACAGGTTAGGCGAAGCAGGGAACGATTGTGGCCACCAACTGCCTTAGCTATGGCGTCAAGTATTTCTGCGCCGATGTTCTGCCGATGGTGGTTGCTGTTAACGGCAAGCCGTTGTACATATGCTGCGGTTGGAGGCTGTACGCCCCAGGTGCCTTCATCTTTCCAGAGTAATATAAATGTACCAACTACTCTATTTTCAACAAGCGCTACGTAGGCACATTTGTCCTGAATAGATTTTTCGATGTCGTCGCCCTCGTAAGAGGTAAAACCCCAAGACACATCACCCCGCAGTAGTTTGTGGTTGACGGCGTGTGCCAAAATATCTTTTATAACGGGTATGTCGTCTGAGGTCGCTTGACGGATAGTAATAGTCATATATGGCAGTATAACACTGTAGTTTGTAGCGTGAATTGGATAATCCTAACTGTAGAAATCGGGTGAGGTAGTAATGGTAGTTGAGTTTTTGTTGTTTTTTAGGTAGAATACATCGGTAGTTTAGTGAGGGGCGATAGCTCAGTTGGCTAGAGCACCTGCTTTGCAAGCAGGGGGTCCGGGGTTCGAGTCCCCGTCGCTCCACCAAGACTACTCTTGACCCAAGGAAAAAAGAGCAGCCCGACAAAATGTATTCCATTTTGCCGGCGCGATGAGAAAAAACCGTAGGTTTTGTCTCGATTGTGGCTATATGGGGGCGCTTCGCTTTACGGCAAAGCGTCTCCACCAATCTAACAGTTTATCTGACGGATGGGCGATTAGCTCAGCTGGTTAGAGCGCGTCACTGATAATGACGGGGTCGGAGGTTCGAGTCCCTCATCGCCCACCAGTCAGAAGTAACTG
>JBATPG010000114.1:0-8395 GCA_049291335.1 Saccharimonadales bacterium (SeqCode)
CAGCATAGGTCTCTTCATATAAATCAGAATGAGTTCGCGCCAAAAGAATTTGGAGGCCATCAAATGTTTTAGTCTTTACTTTAAAGGTAGTATCGGGAACTACATAGGGTGCGTCTGATAGATATAACATCGCACTGTCGCGAATGACGGTACGTGCAATTTGGTTTCGTAGCCAACCGCCTGCGTGTGTACGCTTTGCTATGTCGCCAGGGTCTGAATTTTGTACCCAGTCTAACGTCTCATCAGCCTGGTATAACATCGCGTGGATAAGTCTCAGCCACGTTGTTTGTGCCTTCGTGTCAACATACCGCATGCCACTCTTTTGCAGTAACTGTCGATAGTCGGTATATGCATGCCAGTTTGGGCCAGCAGATGCAATTGTATCTTTTGCGTTCTGATAATATGAAATTGTTACACACGCAGGTGGTTCAGCGCTGGCCGAGAGATAGCTGTCAAAATACTTAGAAGGTTCCATATGTCCAGTTACAGATAGGATATCTTGTTCAAGAATTTCTGAACGAAGCGTACGGGTGCCGTTTGGTTCTGTTATTTCATACGGTATCCATTGCGAGCGAAAGGCAATGTCAAATGGTAACAATTCCGCATCGACCAGACTTTTAACGAATGGCCTCGGTAAATGAGATTCAACTGGATGTACGTATGTTTCTGGTGAGTTCATCGGCTAATTGTAAGAACTTCGGCTGAAAACAGCAACGATAAGCGGTGTTCGCTAATGGGTCCAAAACGCCTTTTTTATTCTCGATAGACTTTTCACAGACTTTTCACGCTTCTGTTAGCTAACATTTCACACAGTTTTCACAAGCTCGCTTCCTCTCTAGGCTTCGCTTAGACATCCATCCTTACTTTTGCCACTCAAAAGTAACAAAACGTGCCGGCATGCTCCACTCTCTTGGTAGAACATTGTGACTAGATACAATCGCCACTCGAAATAAGCGAGATGACTTGGTAGATTGTACGAGTCACAATGTATCTAGCCAGGATCGTTCCGAAATGCCGTAATCCCCAAGCACACAGCATACATGGACTGTTGTTAGCGTTTTTGTATTTGGGATTCCCGGCAATTCTGGAGGCTCATGGCTGTACTGTTGTAAACCTACAACTCAATCTGAGTGTAGCGAAGAGCCAGGGCAACTTGTTTGAGGGCTTTGATTTAAAAGCCCGAGTTGTTGGTCTGGTTGTAGTGTTTGACGACATGTACACCAAGAGCTGTAAGCTTGCCGAGGCTTTTTGTTACTTTTGGGCGCCAAAAGTAATGAGGTGTTTAGCCGCAAGGCAAAAGCAACATGAGTGGTACCATAGTGGTATGCAGGTGACAGATTCAGTTGAGGTGTTAAAGGGTGTCGGTGAGGCCATGGCCAAGCATTTTGCCGAGCTTAAAGTGCATACGGTAGAAGACTTGCTATGTTACACCCCGTTTCGCTACGAAGACTTTTCGCAGTTAACTCCTGTAGCCAAGCTACAACCTGGGCCAGTTACGGTGCAAGCTACGCTGAAGACCATTTCTGGTCGGTACGTGCGGCGTGGCATGCACATAACAGAGGCACTGTTTTCGGACCATACGGGAAGCATACGAGCCATATGGTTCAACCAGCCCTACCGCGCAAACGGAATGAAAAAGGGCGAAGAATACTTTGTGTCTGGCACATACGAACTTTCTGGCCAGCGGTTTCAAATGACTAGCCCCAGTGCTGAGCTGGTTAAAGACTTTCCTGTAAACACCGCGCGCATTATTCCTATATATCGGCAAACAAAATCGCTAAAAGCTACCCAAATTCGTAAAATTATAGCCACTAATATTTCGTTGCTACGCTTGCTTCCAGAGACATTACCCAACTGGGTTATTGATAACTATGGGCTGATACCTCGCGCCGAAGCCATAGAGACGATGCATTTTCCTAAAACACTCGAAGCCCTAGAAACCGCTAAACACCGCCTTGGCTTTGAAGAGGTGTTTGAGCTGTCAATGGCCAGCTTGCTTAACAAGCAGCAAAACACCGAGCAGACAGGTACAAAAGTGGTGTTTGACGAGGCAGTTACCAAACAGTTTGTAGACGCTTTGCCGTTTAAACTAACCGACGACCAGCGCAAAGTGTGTTGGCAAATTTATAAAGACCTCGAGGCACCACACCCCATGAACCGCATAGTTGAGGGCGATGTAGGCAGTGGCAAAACAGTTGTGGCGGCCATGGCGGCTGTTATGGCCATGCACCGTGGGTACCAGGTGGCGTTAATGGCCCCTACCGAACTTTTGGCGCGGCAGCACGCCGAAACACTCACCAAGGTGTTTGCCCAGACTCCATTTGCAGGGTGCGTGCAACTGCTGGTTGGGTCACTGACCCCCAAAGACAAAAAGCAGGCCCACGTGGCAATTGCCACCGGCAAGTCGTTGTTTATGATAGGCACCAGCGCGCTGATACAAGACGCGGTAGACATGCATAACCTAGCGCTAGTAATCATAGACGAGCAACACCGTTTTGGCGTAGAACAACGCAAGACTCTTATGAAAAAGGCCGGTAAAATGCCCCACGTGCTCTCTTTAACAGCGACACCCATTCCTCGCTCGTTGGCGTTAACACTGTATGGCGAACTTGACGTGTCGGTAATAACACAAAAGCCAGCTGGGCGCCTGCCTATACACACCGAACTAGTGTCTGAGGTTGCGCGTAAAAAACTATATGAGCGAGTCGACGGCATTATTGCTACTGGCCAGCAAATATATGTGGTGTGCCCGCTTATAGACAAGTCAGAGACTACGGAAGCCAAAAGCTCGGCCACCCTGGTGCATACAGAACTAAGCAAAAAGCTGCTGCCTCATAGAAACGTAGGCCTACTGCACGGCAGAATGAAGGCCGACGAAAAGCAGGCAGTGATGCAGCAGTTTATGGCGGGTAGTGTTGACGTGTTAGTTAGCACTACTGTAATTGAAGTGGGCGTAGACGTGCCAAATGCCACCGTTATGGTTATTGAGTCAGCCGAAAGTTTTGGGTTGGCACAGCTGCACCAGCTACGTGGGCGCGTTGGGCGGGGTAGCGAGCAGTCATTTTGCTTTTTGGTTACCGAAGGTTCTGCGGCGCCTTCACGGCGGCTACGTGCAATAGCCTCTAGTAACGACGGATTTAAGTTAGCTGAACTCGACTTACAACTAAGAGGCCCAGGGGCAATTTATGGTGCAGTGCAGCATGGTGCCCTTGACCTAAAAATTGCCAAATTAACAGACACCAAACTTATAGCGAGTGCTCGCCAAGCAGCACACGAGTTTATAGAAAAAGGCGAAAATTTGCTAAACTATCCAGAGGTTGCCACTCATGTACAGACCTTACGCATGGTGACCCATCTTAACTAACTATGACTACCAACATACCAATTTCGCAAAGCCAATTCGCAAACTCTCCTAAAACCTCCGCAGGGCTTTACTAGCCGTGTATTCAGGCTCTACGCTACCCGCACTTCGTTATGTTGACACCTGGTTTGGTGCGCACCAAAAAATTGATCGCGTTGCCCGCAAGAGGTTGCAAGAGCTAGTGCCCGGTGACACTCGTTTTCCAGTTACCAAAGACATTCTGCATTTTGAAGGAGTCAACGGCCCCGATGCGATTAAGCGAAAAACTCCAGCGCAAGACGAACCGTGGCACTACTATGACCCAACTGACCCAACCGACGACAAGATTCTGATAATTATTAAAAACCACTATAAGCAGCTCGTGCAGGCACTTCGTAGCAATAACCAACCTAGAGCTGCGTTTGAGGCTGCCTGGCTGGCACACGCCGTGGTAGACGGCCTGACTCCGGCGCACCACTACCCGTACGAGCAAGAGCTGGTGCGCTTGCGTGGTGGTGCAGGGGTAGAAACCCGCAACACGCCAAAAGAAAAAATTGTTATGCCCGGAGACACTTTTCGCAAAAAACTGCACAACAACTGGCAAATGTGGGGTGACAAAGGCTTGCTTGCTACGCACATTGCGTTTGAAGTTGGCATAGCGGGAATAATTGCCCCACTGAAAATGAAAAAAGCCGTGCCAACACTGAAAGAACTTAAGGCACTAAAAGGGCCAGATGATGTTGAGGTGTATTTTAAGCAACAGGCCTTAAAGATTAAAGATATGAGCTTGTATGAGCAATTTTATGCACACGCCTGGACTCCTAACTTGTCGAGGCAAGTAAGCCAAAAGCTAGTGCCCACCATAGTGCGAACAGTGACCGCAATATGGTACAGTGCAGAAATGGAAGCACGTACTAACGCATGAGAGTTATAGCAGGCAGGCTGGGCGGTCGTATTTTTGAAAGCCCACGCACACACCGCACTCACCCTATGAGCGAAAAGGCTCGTGGGGCAATATTTAACGCTCTGGGCGACGTAGAAGGCTTAACGGTGCTTGACGCCTACGCAGGCAGCGGCGCAATTGGCATTGAGGCGGTTAGCAGGGGTGCTAAACACGTCACGCTTATAGATGTAGACACCGAGGTTATAAAAACTATTGCCAGCAATGTTAAGTCACTGGGCATAGAGGAAAACTGCACCGTACTGCGCAAAAACATTAGTGGTTGGTCACGCAACAACCAAGCTAAAAAGTATAATGTTGTTGTAGCCGACCCGCCCTATACCGACATTCGGCCAGATGTTATTGAGCGGCTAGCAGTGCACGTTGAGGTTGATGGTATTTTGGTACTTTCATGGCCAAAATCAGAGACTATAAGGGATCTTGACACCCTAACAAAAGTTGCCCATAAGCCTTTGGGCGACATACAACTAGTTTTTTACAAGAAAATCATGTAAAATCTATCAAGCTTCCCCATGATTCTTTTCTAGGAAAAGAGCAGCCGGACAAAATGTATTCCATTTTGCCCGCGCGATGAGAAAAACCATAGGTTTGTCTCATTACCCTGTGTGAGTGGTGGAATGGTAGACACGCTGGTTTTAGGTGAGAGCCGCCTGTGGCGGGTCGCAAGGCAACCTTCCGGTGGCAACTAGTTTGCCAACAGAGAAGTTGCGGGGTCGCCAGAGGTGAC
This sequence comes from Saccharimonadales bacterium (SeqCode), assembly GCA_049291335.1. GTDB lineage: Bacteria > Patescibacteriota > Saccharimonadia > Saccharimonadales > UBA4665 > JAGXIT01. The sequence goes on from JBATPG010000114.1 coordinate 5,029, forward strand.
CCAGTGCCGAGGCCACTGGCAAAACGTACATTAACAACTAGAATATACACTCATGCGTGAGTGGTGGATTGGTAGACACGCTGGTTTTAGGAGCCAGTGCCGAAAGGCATGGAGGTTCAAGTCCTCTCTCACGCACCAAATATAAAACCCTAGCCATCGGCTGGGGCTTTTTATTTGGTATATGTTATAGAGAGGACGCAGAACCTCATAAACGAGCAAAGCGAGTGGAAGGTCGTGTAGCGAGGACGCGCGCAGGAAAGTATTCCGAGCACGCCACAGCGGAAAAGTACCTGGCTTTCCTGTTAAGAAAACCAAGTGCGCTAGTCCTCTCTCACCTCATTTTCTTGCGATTAGCGTCTGCAAAATATACAATCCAAGCAATATAGAATGCAAAACAAGTTTCGAGGTGGTTAAATATGAATAAACCAGTCATTGGCATTATCGGGCTCGGCATTATGGGAAACGGAATAGCCCTAAACTTTCTTAAAAACGGTTATGAGGTTAATGTTTGGAACCGAACAACACAAAAACTTGCACTACTTGCCGAAAAGGGCGCAACAATACATGATTCGATTGCTAGTTGCGTAAGTGCCAGCGACATTGTTTTTGAAGTGACGGCAAATGATGAGTCTGCTAGAGCGGTTTGGTACGGAGAACATGGAATCATTACTGCCGCAACCGCAGAGAAAATATTTATAACTGCCGCAACGCTCTCTGAAGTTTTTATTGATGAATTGTCTGAGAGCATGAACAGTAAGGGCTTCACATTTTTTGACATGCCAATGACAGGCGGGCGTGTAGCTGCTGAGACTGGAAATCTGACATTGTTGGTTGGTGGAGACGAAGCAAAGCTAGAGGATCTTCGGTCTACACTTTCCGCAATTGCTGGCGATGTTAAGTGTTTTGGCAAAAATGGTACTGGCATGCGATACAAGCTTATTCTTAACGGGCTTCAGGCGTTGCATGTCGTTGGGATGGGTCAAGCCCTTGCTGCCGCTAAAGCTAATGGTTTAGATGTAGAGATGGTCGGCAATGCGCTTTGTGAGCGGCCTGGGGGTGCTTTGACGGCGGTTGCTTGGCAAGGGTACAAAGAGCAACCAGACCCGGTTACTTTTTCTGTTGAATGGATTACGAAAGACTTGACATATTTACAGCAAATGCACCCATCTACGTTGACTGCAGAACTTATTGCGTCTTACAAAAAACTGATAGATGCCGGTGAGGCAGACAAGGACTGGACCGAAATAACAAGGTTTGTTTCGTAGCAACGAAATCCAGTAAAGTGCAGTTGCTTCGCTTGCAGATCGGGCCACGCGATTGACATACAATCATAACCCGAGTAAAAGTACTATAAATAATTCAAATTACGATAAACCCCTTAGACGCAGCACATTATGAGCGGTTTAACCTGGCAACGTCTTGGAAGCGTCGTCAAGAAAGTCTTAATAGTTACCCTGAGTTTCGGCCGAGGGAACTCGTAATTAGCAGGGTAGCTACCGAAACTACCGAACCGCTACAGAGTCTTAAAGACGACAGAGAGCTTTCTGGGCCAGACAGCATTTTGGAGCGCAGGTTAGACTTGTTCCGCGAAATTACAGAACACTGTCGTCAAAACGGACCAAAGACGCTGTTGTTTGCAGGCCGTACCGGCAACAGAACCTTACATGGGACGCCCCCAAATCTACCAAAGGACGGGGTGGTATGGGCGACGCCCCTTGCTTTGGAACAGCAAGTCATTGGCACTAGTATGAATAACTCCCTTTAACTATATGTATCATCGCTATAGGAATTTTCAAGGATCAGAACTGTTTGCGCCAGCGTTAGCCGTGTTTGATGGCTCGAAACTACAGCTAGCAGACGGAAACGGGCATGATAAAACTTCATGGAAATCAAAAACGGGGAACCCGCTTGGCGCCTTAGCCGCACTATACTATTTTAGCCCCAACGATTTTGCGTTTTTCAGCAAAAGCCCTTCTTTTAAGTAAGGCAAAACCGTATACTAAAACCATAACGGGAGAAAAACATGATTTGGGTAGTACTAGCAGTAATTATAATTATATTGGCACTTAGTTTGTTTACGGTGCGTCAGCAAACAGTTGCTGTTGTAGAACGGTTTGGAAAGTTTAAAAAGACTTCTTCTGCCGGTCTTAACATAAAAATACCTGTCATTGACCAAGTGGTAGGCAGAGTAAGCCTGCGCGTGCAGCAGCTAGACGTGCGAGTAGAAACCAAGACCAAAGATAACGTTTTTGTGTTTGTAGTAGTGAGCGTGCAGTACTACGTGCTGCCAAACAAAGTCATAGACGCGTTCTACCGCCTACAGAACGCCCAAGAACAGATTACTTCGTACGTGTTCGACACGGTTCGCGCTCGGGTGCCAAACGTGCAACTTGACCAACTGTTTGAGACTAAAGACGATATAGCGGTTGCCGTTAAAGCAGAGTTAGACACAATTATGGACGATTTTGGTTACGGCATCGTAAAGGCGCTCGTTACCGACATCGACCCAGACGCTAAGGTCAAAATGAGCATGAACGAAATTAACGCCGCACAGCGCTTGCGTGAAGCAGCCATACAGCAAGCAGAGGCCGACAAGATTCGTGTGGTTAAGGCAGCCGAGGGCGAAGCCGAAAGCAAAGCTTTGCAGGGGCAGGGTATAGCCAACCAACGAAAAGCCATTATTGAAGGCCTACGAGAATCAGTAAAAAACTTTAGCAACGACGTAGACGGCGTAAAAAGCCAAGACGTTATGAACCTTGTTATGATGACGCAGTACTTTGACACCATAAAAGAACTCGGCCTGAGCGGTAAAAACAGTACCATCTTGATTCCTCATGGCCCTGGAGGCATGACCGACATGGCCGACCAAATACGCAACGCCATGATCACGGCTGATCAGGTTAGTCAGAGTCAGAAGTAGTAAACGCTAAGCGGGCGATTCCGTTGGGGCAATTTCTGCTTGAACGACACGGATCCTGCCGCTAATAGTAGCCGCCCAAGCTCGCCGGGTTGCTTCGTGTATGCCTGCGGTTTCGCTTGCGCTGGCTGCGTCTGCGGGTCTGCCGTGTAGCTTGAGCCACTCTTCGCACGCTTCACGCACTTCTGTTAATGATGAATCTTGCTCGGGGCTTGTCATGAATACTGTTTTAGCCCTACGAAGGCAGTAAGTCAAGAGATTGAGCGTTACATTCTGCCCTAGACTCCAATCCAAAACGCAACACTAGGTAGCGGCGACAGCCGCTACTGTAGCTAAACCAAAAAGCACCTCTGTTCCTTGTCTTGTAGACTAGTAGTTACTAAGCAAACTAACTACAAGGAGAACAGAGATGCACTTTCATCTTACACAACATCAACGTATTGAGCTAAG
>JBATPG010000115.1:0-5032 GCA_049291335.1 Saccharimonadales bacterium (SeqCode)
CGCATTGTTGGTAGATGTCCGCACAGCGGCCGAGTTCAACGAAGGCTACTACCCACCCGCCAAAAATGTGCCACTACAAGCAATTGAAGCCAACAATTACCCGAGCGCAGATAAAGCGGCCAAAATATACCTGTACTGCAATAGTGGAAACCGTTCTGGCCAGGCTACAACCATATTAAAGAACGCAGGCTATACCAACGTAATAGACTTGGGTGGCCTTGGTGACGTTAAAAGCATCGGCGGAAAGTTAAGCACCTAAGGAGAAATGTATGAACATAAAAGCAATTACCGTTTATAGCACTACTACTTGCCCCTATTGTGTCATGCTAAAACGCTGGCTCGATGACAAAAAAATAAGCTACACCGAATACCTTGTCGACAAAAACCCGATAGCCGCTCAAAGCATGGTGCAACTAAGCGGGCAAATGGGAGTCCCTTTTAGCACCATAGAGTATGAAGATGGCAGTATAGAAAAGATTCTTGGATTTGACAGGCCACGACTCGAGCGCGCGACTCAAGCATAGTGTTGGCGTGAATGGGTAAACCCATGCATCACCCCTCTGTATCACGGTGGGGTGATTTCTGTTACAATAACGCTAACCATAAGCACTATGAAAACTAAAACCGCACCCCCATTACCACCAGAACAGCCTGTGCCGATCGTAAAGCCACAATTTAACGGTGACGTATTATTACGAAAAGGGGCAGAGATGCCTGCTGCGATGCTCGAAAAAACCATCGAGGGTAGCGCAAAAATTGCTCATTCAGTACCAGAAAACAAACATGTTAAGCGTGCTCGCGACTACTGGAACGCACTTGGGCCAGGCATAACCACCGGTGCAAGTGACGACGACCCGTCGGGGATAGCCACCTATAGCCAAGCTGGGGCCGCTCATGGTTTTAGTTTTTTGTGGCTCAGCTTGTGGACGTTCCCCATGATGAGCGCCGTACAAGAGATGTGCGCACGCATTGGTATGGTTACGGGGCGAGGGCTCGCCGGCAACATTCGGGTGTACTATTCTCGTAAAGCAATCCGTTTTGCTACGTTATTACTTTTTCTAGCAAACGCCTTCAACATCGGCGCCAACCTTGGTGCCATGGCAACTGCTGTGCAGTTACTTCGACCTTCTATACCGTTCTGGCCCATTGTCGTCGGGTTTACCTTGCTTAGTTTAGGTTTGCAGATTTTTATGCCGTATCAAAAGTACGCCAAGTACCTCAAATGGCTTGCTCTGGTGCTACTAAGTTATATTGTTTCGGCAATTCTGGCAGATATTATCTGGGGTGAAGCGCTAAAACAAACCATTTTCCCAAGCGTTGACCTGAACAAAGAGTCACTTTTGCTTATATGTGCCGTGCTTGGTACGACTATTTCACCCTACCTCTTCTTTTGGCAAACCTCACAAGAAGTCGAAGAAGACATCGAAAAGGGTAAAACCACGCTAAAGCAACGCCAAAGTGCAAGTAGCCCCGAAGAAGTGCGCCGCATGCGCATAGACGTGTGGACGGGCATGTTTCTTAGCAACTTAGTAATGTTCTTTATTATTGCCGCCTGCGGTAGCGTGCTATACCCACAGGGCATTACCAACATAGAATCTGCCGCCCAAGCCGCAGAAGCACTACGGCCATTTGCAGGCGACGCAACGTACTACTTGTTTGCCCTCGGCATTATTGGCACGGGTATGCTTGCCATACCTGTTTTAGCAGGCAGTAGCAGTTACGCCATAGCCGAGAGTATGCGCTGGAAAGAAGGCTTGCACCGACCCCTAAAACAAGCGCATGCTTTTTACGGCATACTCATTTTGTCGATGCTCATTGGTCTAGGACTCAACTTTGTCGGCCTTGACCCCATAAAAGCACTTATATACTCTGCCGTAGCGAACGGTTTAGTGGCACCGTTTATACTGTTCTTTATAGTTCGGCTTTCGAGCAACAAAAAAGTGATGGGCCACTGGGTTAACAAACGCTCTACTACTGCTTTTGGCTGGTTTACCATGGGCGCCATGACCCTAGCCGGCATAGCTGCCATTTGGTCGCTGTTTTAGTATAACTAGAGATTATAATAACCGTATGTTGCATATAATTATAATATGTGTTATTATATGTTTATGAATCGTTCCCGCCTACGAGACACCCCTAGCAAGCCGACGGCCAGTGGCGAAGCTACTGCTGAAAAACAGCCGAAAACTACCGCCGAATTTCATCTTTCACGCGCCCAAAAAGCACACGATCAGGCTGAGTAATACCAAATGGGCGCCTACAAATGCAGGCTTTTGGGCTCGATAGGTACGACGTTAGATGCGTTCATGTTGGTAGCCACCTCGCGATTTTCCGCCGAGCAATTATCAACGGGGGAAAGTTTAGTCGCTGATATCGGTGGGGGCGCTCTATCAGGAGGTCTATTTCTTTTGAGCTCTGGGTCTAGTGAGGCTCGAACAGGCGAAACACATCGTGCCTCAGAGCTAGCAATCTTGGAACGTGCAGCCCTGGCAGAGTTCAACGCTACCTCGCAGCAACCGATTGTACCTACCCCCGAACCGTTTTAGAAACTTTCGGACCAATTATTCGGTGCGGCGAAGAGCCTGAATGGGGTCTTTGCGGGCGGCCTTTAGCGCAGGTATAGCCCCAAACAGTACGCCACTAAGTATTGCAACTACCGCGGTCGCTACAAACACTTGCCATAGTATTACAGGTTGCAGGGTAGTGTAGAGCCGTAACAGCCCTATACCCGCCAACGAGCCAAGTACGCCTAAGAAGGCTCCGATCACACTCAGTACAAATGCCTCTGCTATAAACTGGTCCATAATTTGCCGGTTAGAGGCGCCAATAGCTTTGCGTATGCCAATTTCATGTGTGCGTTCGGTAACTGTTACGAACATCATGTTCATAATGCCTATGCCACCAACAACAAATGCCACCAGCGCCGCAACAAGTGTCATAGATGTCAGCAGGCCAACCGTTTTGTCCGAGCCACCACCGCGCTGGCCGGCAATAGTTACCGAAACATCTTTTGAGCCCCCGCGTGATTGTTCTATTTTCTGTTGCAATTCTTTAGCGTAAGCGCTCATGTCTGTACCTTTTTGCACGCTAACTATTATTTCGTAAATAATTGGGTCTGAACCTAGTAATTCTCGAACCGAACTATAGGGCACAAACACTGCGCTATTGAAGTTCGACTCCATAGAGAGAGGCGGTGCATTAAAGTTCTTTAAAACACCCGTCACCAAAAATTCACTGCCACGGTAGGTAAGGCTCTGGCCAAGTGGCATACTATCCTCAAACAGCTTCTCTACCACACGAGAGCCAAGAACTACTTGCGGTGCGCCGTCGGTTGCTTCAAAAAACCCACCAAATTTGATTTGAGGCTTAACAAGATTGGCAAATTCTGGGGTAGTTGCAATAACGAATGGTGTGTCGATAGTTTTTTCTCCAGTAACACTGCCACTTACAGAGGCCAATGGTACGGCGTAGGTTACTTTTGATGCAGCCTGTATGGCTTGAAGGTCTTTATTGGTTAACGGCGCAGAAGTGGCTAGCGGCAAGCTCTCTCCACCTAAAACGCTGCGCTGTTCGCTCAGTGGCCGCACAATAAATACGTTGTCACCATATTTCATGGTTTGCTGGCTGATTTGGCTTTTTACACCTTCGCCAACACTTATAACCAATATTACAGCTATGACACCTATAACTATGCCGAGCATGGTTAACAGACTACGGAACTTGGTGGTGCGTACACTTTGCAAAGCCAAACGAATATTGCCAGAACGGTATCTCATCGTTCGCTACCTCGCTTGGTCGTAATTTTCTTTTTACGACGACGAGCGGCTTTTTTCTTGGTCTTGGCGATCTGCTTTGTTGGCGTGTTGTCATTGTCACGAATTTTCATGAGCGCCGAAACACCCGCGACGTCGTCGTCGGCATGGTCAACGCTTGGGTAGGTGACGCTGTAGGCGTATTTGCCGACTTCACCAATTTTCTTTGGTTCGTCGTACCGAATCATACCGTCTTGCATGTAGACTACTCGTGTTGCGTAGCGGGTGAGTTCTGGGTTGTGCGTTACAAATATGACAGTGTTGCCCGACTTATAAATCTCACTCAGCAATTCCATGACCAGTCGCGAGCTTTCGGTGTCTAGATTGCCAGTTGGCTCGTCGGCAATAATGGTTTCTGGCTCGTTTACAAGAGCCCTTGCTATTGCAACGCACTGCGTTTGGCCGCCAGAAAGCTGGTAGGGGAAATAGTAGGTTCTGTCTTGCAAACCAACACGCTCTAACATGGCACGCGCTGCGCGGTTGCGTTTTCCAAGTGACATGCCCTTGTACAGCAACGGTAGCCCGACGTTTTCGATTGCAGTTAAGCGACCTAGCAAGTTAAACGACTGAAAAATAAAGCCAATGTTATCGCGGCGCATTTTTGCCCGCCGGCCAGAGGTCATGCGAGATACTTTTCGGCCATTAAACAAGTAGTCACCATGAGAAGGGTGGTCCAGCAGGCCAATCATATTCATAAGCGTACTTTTGCCAGAACCGCTCGGGCCCATTACAGCGACACATTCGCCTTTTTCTATAGTTAAGCTGACCTCGTCGAGCGCCACGTTTGTGGCATCGCCGAAGCCGTACAGTTTGCTGACGTCTTTTAGTTCTATCAGGGGCATGCGTAATCTATAGTTTACGCTGATGCATAGGTGTACAGCAACCATTAGCGTACTATTTTGTAACGTTTTATTAACAATGCCATATCTGGCTAGTTCCAGACGCATCTGAGCGACTAGCCTTTATACCATCTCCCCGCTATACTTTGGTAGTGCTCTGTGTTGATTTTTTAGGAAAGAGCAGCCCGAGCAAAAATGACATTTTTTGCCCGGCGCGATGAGAGAACCTAGGTTCTCTCATTACCCGCCGCGGAGAGGTGGCCGAGTGGCTTAAGGCGCACGCTTGGAAAGCGTGTAGGGTTGCAAGACTCTCGCAGGTTCAAATCCTGTTCTCTCCGCCACAACAAAAGAGTCCATTAGTAGTAATGGACTCTTTTGTTT
>JBATPG010000116.1:0-7932 GCA_049291335.1 Saccharimonadales bacterium (SeqCode)
CGTCTTAGCTGCCTGCCTATACGCGCTGTTTTATTTCAAATCACAGTACGAAGAACGCTATTTACGGCAAAAATACCCTGGCTATGTGCAGTATGCCAAGCGTACCCCACGATTCATACCGTTTATAAAATAACATCAATACTACACGCAGTTACTACTACTTCCCAAAACCATAGATTTGGTGGTCCGAGATGCTATCGTAAATATCAGTAAACGACTGGTGGTCGTACAGGTCTGCATTGTAGTCTATGCGAACAATTTTTTGAGTGTCACGGGCTAGTAAAAACGTAGCCGGTGCAATAAACGAATTGCCGTCTATGGCAGTTTGTTTGTATCCTTCGCCATAAGCTGAAGTAACGCAAGCAGGTATATGCGTAATGACATGCCGTAACGTCTTAGAAACCGATGGGGTTACGAAATACTTTTGGTAAATAGTTCTGCTTGGGTCGGCAATTATGGGGAATTTTGGTGGCAATTTGTGACGTTTGAGAATGTTTTTTTCAATATTTTCGGTGCTGGACTGTATAAAGACCACTACTTCGCACTTACTATTTTTAAGCAGTGGTTGCTCTACGGCTAAACGGTGCACCGCTAGGTTACACCACGGGCAACCAGAGTAGCGCAAAAAAGCCAGTAAAAGGTAGCTGCCAGAGTAGTCTTTAAGGTGCACTTTATTGCCCATTACGTCTGTAAGATCAAAACTTGGAGCCTGATCGCCAACAGAAAGTGTTGTTTTTGTCATTTTGCTAAATTATACCATTTAACTTTAGCGACGCCCTAGGCCGTAGATATACTAGCTCGGCAAAGTGCAGTAAGCGGTACCTGCCAATATAATTTTGTAATTTTCAAAAGCGAAACAGCTACGACATCTACCTAATGGACGTAGACATGCTTCTGGGCGACGGACAAGAGCCCGATGTTCATGCTGCCCAAACCGAACACACCACTTATGTAGACCAGAAGTGGTCAAGCGACCCGGAAGATTTACGAGGATCCGCAAATGGTGGCTCATGCTGTAGCAGTATTTTCTTAACAGACAGAGGCCTTCTCGACAAAGATGACTGGATTGCTTCGCTCGAAGGCTCAAACACCGTCGGCTAGTTTGCTTACTATTTTTACAGACCCTTGTTCGACTAATCGGCGAGTTTGTTGAACCCGATGTCTATGAGTTCTTTTGCGAGTGTCATGGTGACTATAATCGCCAATAGCCCTACAAAGCCGCTTATTTCAACTGAGCTACCAAAAATAACGTCGATAGCCGCCAAAAAGACAAATTTAGACAAAAACAAGACCAGCCACACGCCCAAAACTAGTCCAGCTTTGTTCCCTGCCCCTGGTTTGTGCTTAAACCTACCCGCTACGCGCTTTTTTACTAACAACGTGAAGTAGGTGAGTACTTGCAGAACAATGGCCACTAAAAAGGTGGTCGAGTATGATTTGGTGTTGAGTATGTCGGTGTAGTCGTTAAAAAACCCGAGAACCGCAGCGTACACTAATATGCCCAGCGTCATTTCTCTAAATAGAACTTGCTTGTCACTAAAGTGGTTCTGACTGATCGCCATACGCTGATTATATACTAGGTGAGCGACAGCATAAGTACTGGCATGATTTGCTTTGGTTGTTATATGTTGTAAATATTTAGCGCAAGCGCTATGATGAGGCAATAAATAGGATTAAAAATGAAACAAAAACAGCAGTCTAAAAAAAACAAGTGGTAGAAATGGTAGAAAAATTTGGATTATAGGTGGATCAGCGGTACTAGCGGTGCTTTTTCTAGCCCAGATGACGTTTAATGTCTATATATATATCAAAACCTAGCCAGCACGGGCGACCAAACTGCAATTACACATGCAGTAATCAACGCCTCTAGAAGCCTACATAAGCCCGCTCCTGTCGAACCAGCCACTGGTAAAGTGTACCTGCCAGAAGCTAGGCTTGTGCTCCCTGCATCACCCGATTCTATGCAGCACCTTTTGTACTCCACTAATAAGTCAGAAGCTGGCTCTATGGCTTTAGAAGTTCAAATTACAACCTCCGACATAATGAATACCGCCGAGACAAAACTGTGGACATCGGGTCAAGCAGGCCAGTTAGAAGACGGAGCAAGAGGTGAAGCCTATGCCATGTTTTCTGAAGTGCCAAACTTGCAAGCATGTGCCCGAGGGGTTCAGCTTTTCTTTTCACCACAGGAGTTTGACGATTCAACAGTGCAATCGCTGCGGGCCACTAAAACACTTGCTAACGGCAAAACCATCTACCTATATACCGACAGTACCTGCAAAGGCAATCTAGCGGAGCTTGCAGAATACGTTAAGCAGGTTCAAAGCTACTAGTACCTGATTCTGCAACCCTAGCGGCTCATAAAATACCTCTTAACAAACCATTTCTTGTTACTATTAGGTTATGGATATTAAAGTTGCCATAGCACTCGTTTCGATAGCGATGACAATTGTTGGTTATTCGTACTATTTTCGTGATATTTTTAAGGGCAAAACAAAGCCCCATGCTTACTCTTGGCTAGTGTGGGCGTTGCTAACGGCCTTTGCCTTTTTGGGGCAACTTTCTGAAAACGCAGGGCCAGGCGCATATGTTACTGGCGTTACTGCGACTATAGCGTTCATTGTATTTTTTCTGGCACTCAACAGAGGTGAAAAAGACATTACACGTTTTGATAGAGTTAACCTAGCGGCAGCATTACTAGCCCTCATACCCTGGCTACTAACCAATAACCCGACGTTCTCAATTATACTAATCACCCTTATAGACGTGCTTGGTTTTATGCCCACAATACGCAAGTCGTGGCACAAACCCTACGAAGAAACACTTATTGCCTATGTGTTTGCTGGCGTAAAATTTGTTTTAGCAATTATTGCACTTGAAAACTACAGCCTTGTTACCTGGCTGTACCCCGCTTCGTTAGTTGTTACTAACTTGTTCTTCGTTATCATGCTAATCGTTCGACGCAAACAACTTGGCCCCTTACAGACGTACAATGTTCGGGCACAAAACTAAGGCTTAGTTGAGTTTATTTGTTATGCTAGCTATATGAAGTTTCACTTACCTCGTAACCTATACACCAAAGTAGCCCTGCTAACTGGTGCACTGCTATTAATACCGCTGGTAGGTATGATGTTTAGCGATGATGTGCAATGGAGTCTAGGCGACTTTATAATTGCAGGTGTGCTAATAGCCGGTACGGGTTTTGGTTTCGATATTTTGTCGCGAAGTACAAAAAACGGTAAACAAAAACTAGTTATTGGTATAGTGCTAGGAATTGCCTTTTTGTTGGTATGGGCAGAGCTTGCGGTGGGTCTTTTTGGTACACCATTTGCAGGCAATTAGGATTTTGCTAACCATTGCTGTAAGTATCCGTGCAGATTTGTCCTCATAAGTTGATATGATTAACAGTATTGAAGAAAAACGTGCTCACAAAACTAGAAAAGTCATCAAGATGATTGGTACTGTTATTGGCATAGTAGTTGTTGCCGAAATACTTGCTTTGCTGTGGCTTGCCTCTACTGTTTCTTCGTATAAAAGTTATTGGGAAACTCAGGCAAAGATACCCGGAGAAATAACGTATTTGGCACTTGGCGACTCGGCAGCCCAAGGAATTGGCGCAACCAGCCCGCGCAGTGGCTATGTAGGCGTACTAGCAGAACGAATTTCGGAACAATCGGGCAAAACTGTACGGGTTGTAAACCTAAGCAAAACAGGCGCAAAAATGAACGACTACCTGAAAGAGCAAGCACCACAAATAAATGACACCGACGCGGATGTTGTGTCTATAGAAATTGGGGCAAACGATGTTGCAAAATTTAACCCCCAGACCTTTCGTGCAGACTTCAAAAAGGTGCTAAAAACCCTTCCTGATGACTCATACGTTTCTAATATGCCACTATTTAATAGCCGTCCAGCCAGTACCGACAAAGCCAAACAAGCCAGCGTTATCATAGCCGAAGAGCTGCAAGCATATCCAAAGCTCCACTTTGTAGACCTACAAAAGCAAACACAAGAAAACCAAAGCATATTTGGTTTTGCCCCGGACTTATTCCACCCAAACAACCTGAGCTATAAAAACTGGGCCGATGCCTTCTGGATTAAAATGCAGGAACATTTACGCTAACAGCACTTTATTTGTGTCAATCTGGCAAAAATGCTATTGCCAAGGTGCGCTTATGGGGGTACGGTATAAGTACAAGCATTGCGACTGCGCAGTGTAACTATATAACTAAGGAGTTTCAAGATGGCAAAACAACAAGAAACCTACCCCGCAAGGCTGGACGTAGAGTATCCAGGTGTACTAGACCGCTTTACAACATTCTTCAGACTACTGTGGAGCATACCGATCGTTATAGTAATCACCGTACTATCTGGCTCGGGCACCGAAAGCTATGTAAACGAAGCCGGCGCTACCGTTAGTTCTAACTCTGGCGGAATAGTGTTTGGCCTCTTTGCGGCAACTGCCTTAATGATTATTTTTAGGCAACGCTACCCCAAATGGTGGTTTGACTTTAACCTAGAGCTAAATAGGTTCTCAACGCGCGTTTGTGCCTACTTATTGCTACTGACCGATCGCTACCCTTCTACGACCGATAAACAAACCGTACAACTTGACCTTGACTACCCCGATGTTAAAAAAGATCTTAATCGCTATTTGCCCCTAGTGAAGTGGTTTTTAGCCATCCCCCACTACTTTGTGCTATTCTTTTTGGCAATCTGCGTACTTGTAGCTACTGTCGTGGCCTGGTTTGCCATACTCTTTACCGGCAAGTACCCTAAAGATTTGTTTGACTTCGTTGTTGGCGTTGGCCGCTGGGGACTACGAGTTGCAGCCTATGCATTTTTGCTCACAACAGACAAATATCCTCCTTTTAGCCTTGATTAGTACAACTAGTACAAAAACATGCTGTTACCGCGAGAAAATCGCGTATAATAAGTAATACAAATTTAGGAGAATATATGACCATTTTAACCGTTTTATTTATCGTACTCGCAATTGCAGTAGTACTAGGAATCTTTTTGTGGGCTACCTACAACTCGCTCGTAAAACTTAACGTACGAGTAGAAGAAGCCTGGAGCGACATTACTGTACAGCTAAAACGACGTGCCGACCTTATTCCAAACCTTATCGAAACAGTTAAGGGCTACGCTGCACACGAAAAGCAGGTGTTTCAAGACGTTACCGAGGCTCGTGCAAATGTCATAAACGCTACTAGCAAAGGCCCGGAAGCCACCGCTAAAGCTGAAAACCAGTTCGAAGGGGCACTAAAAAGCCTGTTTGCCGTTTCAGAGGACTACCCAGACCTAAAGGCTAGCGAAAACTTTCAGCAGTTGCAAGCAGAGCTTGTCGACACCGAAGACAAGATTCAGGCATCACGACGCTTTTACAACAGTGGCGTACGCGACCTAAACACCAAGATTCAGATGTTCCCAAACAACCTTTTTGCAAAGTCACTTGGCTTTTCTAACAAAGAATTCTTTGAGGTCGAAGACCTGGCCAGCATCGAAAAGCCAGTAGAAGTAAAATTCTAGGAGAGTTACATGTATAACGCGATTGCGAAAAACAAACGCAATACTATTTTTATTATTGCCATCTTTTTAGTCATAGTTGCTGGGCTTGGCTGGCTGTTTGCACAGTTTTACGACAGCGTTGGTATATTTTATGGCACGATAATTGGCGCAGGGGTTTACACCTTGTTTCAGTATTTTTCGGCAGATAAGATTGCTCTAGGCGTAAACGGCGCTAAACAGATTCAAAAAAGCGACGACCCTCGGCTATGGCGCATCGTAGAAAACCTGTCTATTACCACTGGCTTGCCTATGCCTAAGGTGTACATTATTGAAGACGCCGGCTTAAACGCTTTTGCAACGGGTCGCAACCCAGAAAAAGCATCTGTAGCTGCAACTACGGGCCTACTACAGACACTTAATGACACAGAGCTCGAAGCTGTCATGGCGCACGAAATGGGCCACGTACAAAACTACGACATACGCGTTATGATGATAGTGTTTGGCCTAGTAAGCGTTATCGGGCTTATTGCCGACATGTTTATACGCATGATGTGGTTTAGCGACAGCGACAACCGCCCTTCTAACCCAATCTTTTTGATAATGGGTGTTGCCGCTGCAATATTGGCACCCTTTGCGGCAATGATGGTACAGATGGCAGTGTCGCGGCAACGCGAATACTTAGCAGACGCGACTGGCGCTATGACAACCCGCCACCCAGACGGACTAGCAAGTGCCCTCGAAAAGCTACAGCTACATGGCTCTGCCGTTAAGCGCCAAAACAGCTCTACGGCACACCTCTTTTTTGGCAACCCCATGAAGGGCAAGGGCATAAGTTCGCTATTTAGCACCCACCCTCCCATAGAAGAGCGCATTGCCCGCCTCAAAAACATGACCAACCAGTTCTAGATTTATACCATGAACATTGACGTTGCCTTTACTGCGACTCTAGAAAAAATCGACAGCAAAGATGGCTGGACGTACGTAATCTGGCCAGAATCTAAAGACTACTTTGGCACAGGGGGACTTGTTAAGGTGGCTGGAACTATAGGCGGCAAACCCTTACGAGCCACATTTATGGCTATGGGAGACGGCAAGCAAATGCTGCCAATTAAGTCAGAAACTCGCAAGCTTATAGGCAAACATGCTGGCGATACGGTCGTAGTTACCCTAACTGAACGCATTGAGTAACACTCTATAGGACGGACCTATAGATTATGATCTGACTGCTGTAAACACACCCTCGTACGCACGAAACGTAAACAAACCATCGCTGTAAGGCGTCCAGTGTGCAGAAGCGTCAAGCCTACCCGCATCTTCCAGGGCGCTCACGGCTTCAACACCCTCAATTGGCACTGGGTAGGGATTCTCTCTGAATTCACCAGAAAGCAAGTCTAGGTAACGAGTTGCGAGACGGCCTAAATTTGATTCTCTGACGGGGAGTTTTACGCCTAACCATTGTTCTTTAATGTGTAAAGGCGCTGCTCCTTCTGGAACTTCTGTGACTGTAAAGTCGACTATGACGGGGCCGTATAGTTGGTCTAGTCTTTCGAGGGTTCTTTCTGTGATCGGCATAGTGTAGGGCTCCTAACTCTATCGATTGATATGGTTCATATTAGCACACTTCCAGCATTTGTATTTCTGAAGCTAGTCTTGTGGATTTACGACCAAGCGAAAGAGGCGAGAATTATTGCCATGCCGTTTATAGTCCAGTGGGCGGCAATAGGAGCCAGTAGGCTACCACTTCGCCAACGCAACTCACAAAATATATAGCCAGCCATAGCAGTCGCTAAAAATGTCCCAACTACTACAAATAGGTTTTGTATGACTAAGTCGCCCCCTCCCAACAAGTAGTCGCCCATTTTGGTGGCCAAAAACACGTGCCATAGCCCAAAAAGCAGCGACGAAACAACCGTTGCATACACATGGTGGTGCTTAAACTGTAAAAACAACGCAGGCAGAATTCCCCGAAAGGCAAGCTCTTCAAACAGCACGGTTTTTAGCGGCAGCAGCACAAGAGTAGCGAACAACGCCATCGCAAAACTTTGGTTGTACCGAGCGTCTTTAAACGCAGCATCGTTAACAAAAAATGCAACCAGCATCACAAAGACAATAAGTGTCATAATGCCCAAAATATATTTGAGTGCCGGTTTTGTAGTTCCCTTACCCAACCCAATAGAGTCTAGACTAAGCCCATCAATCTTGTAGGCCGCAAACAAACTTAAGTAGCCAAGACTGCTCCATAGCAGGCGTGCCCAACCGTTAGACAGTATGAAGGCTATGTTAAAAATGGCCAACGACAACACAAAGAAAAAGATTCCCTGCACGTTTCGGTCGTGTACTATTTGCCTAATGTTTTGCATGCCTTACCCTTGTCTAGTTATGCATCAATTATAACGCCCAACGTTTGAACGCTAAGAGCAT
>JBATPG010000117.1:0-1511 GCA_049291335.1 Saccharimonadales bacterium (SeqCode)
AATACCGGCTTGACGATGCCGCAATAGCTAGTGAAGCAAAAATGGTTGCTCACACCATAAATGGCTTCTTGCTAGAGTACTACCCAGAAAGGCTGGAAGAAATTGAGCTAAGCACGTTGTGCGCCAACATACACGATTTTGTGACAAGAGCAATCAAAGCAAAGGGGGTGGCCGCGAAATAGCCTCGCAAGCATATGTACCCCATGACATTATTGAAATTATTTTAAAAATACATTACTAAAGAAGGAACAAACTTATGAACAAGAACGTAGGTATTATTATTGGCGTCATAGCTGTACTTATTGTAGGAGCAATTGCGTTTGCCATGATGAACAACGACACAGATGAAACTGCGAACAACACATCAAATTCACAAAGCAATAGCGAGAGCATGAACGAAGCAGCAAGCCAAGATATTGTGGCACTTGCAACTAGCACCGAGTCACTTTCTACACTAGTTGAAGCAGTCAAGGCAGCTGGCTTAGTTGAAACACTACAAGGTGATGGACCGTTTACGGTGCTTGCACCAACTAACGATGCGTTTGCTAAGCTACCAGCAGGCACAGTTGACACACTCTTACTACCAGAAAACAAAGCGACGTTGTCGGGTATTTTGACCTACCATGTCATACCGGGCAAAGTTATGGCAGCTGACTTAACAAACGGCCAAAAGGTAACAACTGTACAAGGAGCTCAGCTAACAGTAGAAATTACCGATGGCAAAGTCTACTTTGTTGACGCCAAGGGTGGCAAAGCTATGGTTACAACAGCAGATGTGGCTGCATCTAACGGCGTTGCGCACATTATTGACTCTGTCTTGATGTACCAATAGCCCAAACTGACTTCTTACTGACACCCGGGATCTTTGCGAGGTCCCGGGTGTTTTATTTGGTTGTAGCCACCTTCTACCTCTGTTACAATGGGGCTATATGAATGCACAAGATATACGAAACGCATATTTAGACTATTTTAAACAGCGCGGCCACGTTGTAGTTAAGCGCGCGCCGCTGGTGCTTCAAGACGACCCTACAACGCTCTTTACCGGCAGTGGCATGCAGCCAATGATTCCTTACTTACTGGGCGAAACACACCCAGATGGCAAGCGGATTGCCGACAGCCAAACCTGCTTACGAGCACAAGACATAGACGACATTGGCGACAACAGACACACCACGTTTTTTGAAATGCTGGGCAACTGGAGCCTTGGCGACTACTTTAAACAAGAACAACTACCCTGGATGTATGAATTCTTGCTCGATGTTGTCGAACTAGACATACACAAGATATACGCAACTTGCTTCATAGGGGATGATAGGTTTGACTTACCGAAAGATACTGAGAGTGCTGATTTGCTAGTAAAAATATTCAAAGACCGAGGCATAGACGCTCAAACCGCAGACATCGGATCAGCAGAAAACGGCTATACGCGCGGAATCAAGCCTGGCGAACGAATTTTCTTTTACGATGGCTATGAAAACTGGTGGTGGCGAGGTAAGGGCGTTGCCGAGATG
>JBATPG010000118.1:0-14119 GCA_049291335.1 Saccharimonadales bacterium (SeqCode)
GTATGAGGCAAAGTTCACAAGGCGTAGCAAATTGCTTATCTGCTCGGGTGAGAAATCTAGGCCAAGGCGCTTGTTGATAAAATCAACCGAAACGAGCAACGAGCCATGAACTGAGTCCCTCTGAGCACCGTTTTGTAGCGGCAGATCAAACACACTGCTTGCCTGCGATCCTGGCATAAGACGCATAAGCTCAACAAGTACACGGTTGTTCTGCAAGGGCGATTGCCCCTTGTTGAAGCGCGTTAGAGCGTCGGTAAATATACCGTGACGCATGGCAGAGCGACGTACAGCGTACATATCAAAGTTAGCTACTTCTAGCACAATGTTCTTTGTATCTGCAGATACTTCACTGTTGCCGCCACCCATTATGCCTGCTAGGCCAACTGGCCCCTCGCCGTCAACAATAACAATGTCGGTTTCGACCAGCTCATATGTTTTACCATTAAGTAACGGCAGTTTTTCGCCAGGCCTGGCCATGCGTACGCCAAGCGTATTGCCACGTAGTTTGTCGTAGTCGTAGGCGTGCGTTGGCTGTGCTGTTAGTAGCATCATGTAATTCGTTAGGTCGACGACGTTGTTTATGGCTTTACCACCCCAGCGTAGTAAGGTTGTTTGAAGCCACAGCGGGCTTGGCTTAACCTCCACGCCTTTCATGGCAACTGCCATAAAACGGGGCACGTTTCCTTCGGCGCTGTTAAACACTTCTAGTGGCAGCTCGTCTGCCTCAGCAAACTGCGGAAGCTTCCAGTACCAATCCGGTCGCACGAACCCACCCTCAACATTTGGACCTGCTTGTTGGGTTGGCTGCAAAATAGCAAATATCTCACGGGCGACGCCGAGTTGCCCAAATAAATCTGGTCGATGGGTGAACATTTTGTTTTCGATATCAATAATGGTGTCGTTTAGCTCAAACGTTTCGGCAAAACTCGCGCCAACAACTAGCGACTTCCCTTCTGATACATCTGAATCGGTAAGGGCAACAATACCGTCGTGGTCACTGTTTATTGCCAGCTCGTCGCCTGCTGCCAACATGCCATTACTTACAACGCCACGTATTTCGCGCTTAGAGAGTACAAACGGTTCTTTATCGTTATAGCTAGCAGGCACCGTACTGCCCGGTGGCAGCCAAACGGCCACCATACCAGCTGCAACATTTGGCGCTCCACACACAACTCGCACTAAGCCATCCTCTGTTCGTTCTACGTCAGTTTGCACGGCGCCATCATCAACTAAACAAACGCTGAGTCGGTCGGCATCGGGATGCTTTTCGCAGGATACTACACGCACGATTCGTGCATCCTTATATATAGCTCCCATGTCGGTGACGCCTTCGACACCACCAAGTTGGCGATTTATTTTATCTACAAGCTGCTCAACAGATACATCGATATTCATGTACTGCTTGAGTGTGTTTACGCTTACCCTCATGCGAACTGCCTCAAAAATTCTAGACGCGCAGAGTGAAACAAACGTACGTCTTCAACTCCATTTTTCATCATGACTAACCTGTCTATGCCACATCCAAAGGCAAAACCGGTGTACAAGGTGGGGTCAATATCTGCCGCTTTTAAAACATTGGGGTGAATCATGCCACAGCCGAGTAGCTCTATCCAGCCCTCGTAACTACAGACTTTGCAGCCGGCCTTTTCGCAAAATGGGCAGCTGAGGGCAAACTCAAAACTAGGTTCAGTAAACGGAAAGTAGTACGGGTTAATACGTACGTCAAGCGCTTTGCCGTAGTACGCCTGAAGAAACTCCTGTAGTGTAGCCACCAGCATACCTACCGTGACATCCTTTGACACATAGACTCCTTCTAGCTGGTAGAACGTGTGCTCGTGGCGTGCGTCTAAGTCTTCGTTCCTAAAAACTCTGTCGGGCACAATTGCTGCGATTGCTTCGCCTGACTCAAGATTGGGTTTGTACTGTTGAAGTATACGGTTCTGCATGGTGCTAGTGTGAGCGGGCGCCACAAAACCATCGCCATCAGAGTCGGTTTGCAGGGTTGTAAACGTGTCGTAGTCATCGCGCGCAGGATGGCCTTTTGGAAAATTCAGAGCTTCAAACATATGGAACTGGTCGTCAATTTCTCGTGATTGCTCTACCGTAAAGCCCATGCGCCCAAATATTTCTGTAACGTGCTCAATTTCTGCTGTTAGTGGGTGTTTGCTGCCGGCCTTAGTAGCCAAAAACTGAGGGGCATGGCTATTTGCGTCCATGGGCGCAGTGACGTCTAGGGCTTGCACTTCTTCGTTAGCGCTCATTCGATTGGCGACTTCTTCCTGTAGAGCTTGTTTTAAGCTATTAACATCGGCGCCAAACGTAGCTTTTTCGGCATTTTCTAACGTACGCAGTCGACCATACAGCTCACCTATTTCTTTGGCTTTCAAAATTTCTTTTGGGTCTTCGAGCTCACGTAGTTGGCCAAAAAGCTTCTCGGCGACATCTCGAACATCATCATGTACATATTCCATTACATTAAAGTATACCAGTTTTTCGGATGCATGTTGGCCCAAGATACTCTATTCGTCCCTAAGGGCGCGAATGTCCTCTTCAAAGCGTAATTCTTCAAGACTTGATTCAAGTTCTTGAGTATCTGCATTTAAATCTTGTGTTTGCTGCTCAATGCTCTGTAGCTCTGTTTCCGAGCGTGAGTCGTTTAATTGCATAGTATTTGGACCAACGACCTGCCTAACAACAAAGATGAGTGCTAATAGCATGGCGACCCACAAAACTATTTTGATCAAGTATTGTTGTTTACGTTTTGTTTGAGCAATATTTTCCTTTTTGTGCATCTTAGCGTGTAGCCTCTGGTAAATAATCTCTGACTGCAAATACTACGGCCTTAATGCTATTGCGATATTCGGCTAGTGCATCACGCAGTTGATCTGTGGTGCTTTGAACTTGGATTAACGTTGCAATAACATTTTCAACTCCGGCCGAACATGTAGGCTTATTAGTTGTTTCATAGCTAGTAATCTTCTCTACGACTGGATCAACCCTATTCTCTTTAACGCTACTTGCAGTCATTACAAGTGCATCTATTTCTGGACTTTTAACTTTTCTATCCTCGCGTAGCCGTACTACGTCTGCATATACAGCGTTCAGCTTAGTCTCATACTTTACTGCGCTGGCGACAATGGCAGCTATTTTACTCTGCATATTCGGCTGTCTCTTTTCGCATATTTGCATAGAAGCGGTGTTTTCTGGCTGCATGTTCTCTGCGGCATATACTTTATCTGCTTGCATCCACCCGGCTACGTCTGAACGATCAGCACTTTTTTCTTGGGCTTTTTGAGATGCTTTGTCAGCTGCATTTACGGGTACGGCATACGTAGTCGTACTTTTAACACCCATGCACAAAACGGCTAGGAGTATTACCACCACACCAACAAGAGAAAATGAACGAATTTTATGCATAACTCTGTGTCTACCTGTCTGTCTTCATAAGCGTAATGGTCAAAGTCTACCATGATACAAATGACTAAGTTGTAAGTTGCATTACAAATCGTATAGATAATAAAACACCCTCAAGAAGAGGGTGTTTTAGGCAACGCACAAGCTTAAAGCATTGCGTCGATGTCTTTATCAAGCTCGGTTGTGTCGAGGCTTTGGTCAAGATCATCATTTACACTATTGAGCTCGTCACTCGACTGCGTCAGTTCTACCTGCTCGGCCTGTTGTGGCGTAGCCTGTTCAGACGTTTCATTTGCGGCTTTATTGTCTTGCGCGTTCATTACTATGTACCCGGCCAGGCCCACAATAAGCACAACTATTACTGTTACTAGTAGTACAAGGTGGCCGATGCCTTTTTGCTGCAGCTTGTTCATAATTATTCCGCCTTCTTTTCTGCTAGTTTTGCCTGGGCTTCGGTGATTGCGACAACAAGATTTTTTAATGCCACGCGGTATTCTTGAAGTGCCTTGCGGGCGCTATGAGCAGCATCCCTTGCGGCGCGAAGTGTTGTTGCGGCTTCGGGGTCGGAACAGTCAACTTCAGCCGTTAGCTGTGATAATGCAGCCGTTGCATCTGTAGCTGCTTGCTTTTTTGCGTTTGTGTCTAACGTTAAGGCGTCATTGTTAGCAAGAACAATCTGCTTTCGCTCTTGGAAGGCTACTATTTTGCCGTTAACAGCATTTAGCCGGGTTAGGTGCTTTTCGGCTGCAGTGGTGAACGATTCAAGCTTGTTGTTTATGGCCGTTTTGCGATTTTCACAAACCTTTGTTCTATTTTCGGCACTTAACGTTTCACCGCTTTTGCGCTTTTCTTCAACTTTGGCTTTTGCCTCGGCTTGCAGAGCTTGAACTTTACCTCTAATCTGTGCGCTGTCTTCTGTTAAAGTATCTCGTTTGAGTTTTGGCTCACTAGTTTGGGTTGTGTCATCATTTAAGACGCTCGTGTTGCTATGATCTTCACCCTGGTGTGCCTCTACCTTTGTTATAGGTGGCCCTGCGGTTACTGTTGCAGTAAATAGTGCTATGAAAAATGTTGCGGCAAAAGTTTTAGTTATCTTGCTCATTTGAATCCCTCGTTTCATAGTGCTGTTACTGCGAAGTATATCAAGTGAACTTAAGATTACCAAGACGGTTATGGCTGCAGCCACAAGTCGGGGTATACTATAGTCTATGGCACAATTTAGTTTTGATATTGTAAGTGAATACGACAAGGCCGAGATGAACAACGTCTTTGACCAGTCGCAACGTGAAATAACCAGTCGATACGACTTTAAAGGCACTCCGGCGGAGCTTGACTGGCTTGAAGATAAAAAAGGCTTAAAAATTACTGGCAATGGCGAGTGGCAAATCGATGCCATTCTTGATATTTACCGCAAAAAACTTAGTACTCGAGGTATAAGCCAAAAGGTACTCGACACTTCGGCAGAACCAACTGAAAGCAACCTGAAAACTGTTAAAAATGTGACCTTTAAGGCTGGCCTAGACCAAGAAAAAGCCAAAGCAATCACTAAATTGCTACGCGAAGACTACCCTAAAGTTAAAGCACAAATTCAGGGCGACACCGTACGTGTCACTAGTAATAGCAAAGACGATCTACAGGGAGTTATGCAACTAATACGTGCTCACGAGGCTTTTGACTTCCCTGTTTCGTTCACAAACTACCGCTAGTTTTGTTTTTATAACACTTGATATTCTTCTCTTGGGCATTTACTTTGGTATCATTAAAGTATGAGCGGAAAAACGCCAAACAAAAAACTTACCGATTCTGAAAAAAAACTGCTCGATAGTGCCGAGCAAGTTTTGCAAGCCAACAACCGCGGTGACTACACCGTGCCCGCCGAAGATCTTTATCCCCACCAGTGGTTATGGGATAGCTGCTTTGTAGCAATCGGCTTACGCCACGTAGATGTTGATAAAGCTCAAATGGAGTTACTACGCCTGACAAAGGGCCAGTGGTCAAATGGCATGCTACCAAACATGATCTTTAACGATGCCGCAGCCTATAGATCAGATCGCAACTTTTGGCGTAGCTGGATTAGCCCATTTTCTCCCGATGGCGTAGCAACAAGTGGCATTACACAACCTCCAGTCTTAGCTGAAGCCGTTTGGCAGGTTGGCCAAAAACTACCAAAAACAGAACGCCGTAGATGGTATAAGTTGATGTTGCCACATATGCAGGCATACCACGAATGGCTCTACAAAGACCGTGACCCCCATCAAGAGGGACTAGTCTTGCTTGTTCACCCATGGGAAAGCGGGCTAGACAATACGCCCCCCTGGATGCACGAACTTAAAACCCATCTTATGCCTACCTGGATACGCATAGTAAAACTTCTGCACCTCGATGGCATTATCGGTACCTTACGCCGAGACAGACAGTACATTCCGCCAGGTCAACGGTTTACTACCCTTGAAGTACTATGTCTATTTGACGCCCAACGGCGTTTACGCCGGAAAGGTTACGACACGCTTAAGATTCTTGATCATGGTCTATTTAGTATCGAAGACTTGTCCTTCAACTCCATCTTCATACGTGCCAATACTCGCCTGCGCGAAATTGCAGAGTTTTGTGGCGAACCCCTGCCCGAAGAGCTTATTAGCTCTATGAAGCGAACCGAAGAAGCGTTAGAAAATCTATGGGACCCGTATGCTAAGACATACTGGTCGCGAGATTTTATTACACACAAACTGCTCAAAGAACCCAGTATTGCCACCCTGCTACCCCTGTATGCGGGGAGTATTAGCAAAGAACGCGCCGCAGACCTAGTACGAAAACTTGAAAACGAGCATGTTTTTGGCGTCAACTACCCAGTACCAAGCGTACCGCTCGACAGCGCAGACTTTAACCCAGAGCGCTACTGGCAAGGACCGACCTGGGTTAACACCAATTGGCTTGTTATTGAAGGCCTTCGCCAATATGGGTATGACGATCATGCCGAAGCGCTCAAAGAAGCAACCTTACAGATGGTTGAACAAAGTGGTTTCTGGGAGTACTTTCACCCGATATCTGGTGAACCACTCGGGGCACGAAACTTTTCATGGACTGCCGCCCTCGCCATAGACTTGGTGCGGGACCGTAAGAAGTCTACGCCACATAAGGTAGAAAAGTAATGCTACACTTGATAACGAATGATTGATTTACTACAAGCGCTCATACTAGGCATTATCGAGGGTATTACAGAGTTTTTGCCCATTAGTAGTACGGGGCACCTTATTTTGTCTCAAAATCTTATTGGGTTTCAAGACCATCACGATTTATTTGCTGTTGTTATACAAGTTGGCGCTATTGCGGCCGTTATCTGGTACTACCGCCGCGACCTTATAGAAAAAACGCTCGGGTTCTTTAAACGAGACGCCGCCGCTATAAACTTTTGGAAGATTTTAGCCGTTGGTACTATTCCCGCAGGAATACTTGGCCTGGCGTTTGACAGAGTCTCCGAGTCTATTACGACGCCACTCGTGATAGCGATTGCCCTAATTCTTGGTGGTGTTGTTTTATGGATTGTCGACAACAAACCTGTTAAAAACGAAAAGGCCGAGGTTAAACTAGACGAAATTTCGACCAAACAAGCACTGTTGATTGGCCTTGGCCAATGTGTAGCAATGATTCCAGGCGTATCGCGCAGTGGCGCAACTATTGTAAGTGGACTTGCTGTTAAGCTTAACCGGCCTACGGCAACGGCGTTTTCTTTTTACCTAAGCATTCCCGTTCTTGTGCTTGCCAGCGCCTACAAGCTTGCCAAATATAACAGTGAGATTCCACAAATTACTGGGGGTGTTACGGGCATCATTATTGGCTTGATTGCAGCTTTTGTTACCGCCCTGTTCGCAATCTCATGGCTACTGCGCTACATTACCAACCACAACTTCAAACCGTTTGCCATTTATAGAATTGTGCTTGGTAGTATTATCTTGATTTTCATCGGTTTCGGCGCCTTCTAACCACGAGCTGTGTCATAAAATTTCAACCTTTTAGGGTGGAGTACTGCTTGCTTAGGCCCTACAATCTCTTTTACAAAGGAGCTATTAGGTATTCATGTCTAAGGATTTATTTATCATTCGCGGCGCTATTGCGGTCGGAAAAACAACCACCATACACGCCCTTCGAGAACGGCTTCAACCCGCGAGCACAATCGAGCTGGACCTCATTAAAAGGCAGGTTGATACGCTTGAATCATCTAATTGGAGACGTGAAGTTTCAGTCAGAGTCGCCACAACTTTGCTGGGTGAGCTTATGAGTGCGAGTCGAACAATTATTGCAGACGTGCACTCAAATATGTCCGAACAACGCCAACAATACTTAAACCTAGCAATACAGCACGGCTATAACGTAGGCTCTTTTCACCTAGTATCGCCGTTTCAAACAACCATGGAACGCGCAAATGCACGCTATATTCCAGGGATCCACTACGAAGTCGATGCAGAAATGGTCCATAACTATTACCATTCGGCAGTATTTTATGAAGGTGAAACCGTTATCGATAGTTCACTATTATCAACAAGTGCCATAGTTGATACTATTCTTGCAGAAGGTACTAGTCGTCAGATGTGGGCTTGTCGAGAAGAAGTGGCTCAACGCTTGGTGTCGTGTCGGCGATCTTAACGACGTCCTTGTCCATGCGACCGAGTGATTTGTGTGCGCTGTTAAAGTGGTTAATTGTCGTGCCAAGGCTGTTGCCTAGTTTTTGCATGTAGGTGTCGTGTGCTGCAATGTGCTTGCCGAGCTCGCCGACACGCTTTTGAATGTCTTTGGCTTGGTCTTCTATTTGCAAACTCTTAAGCCCCTGCATTACCGTCTGTAAGTATGCCAGTAGCGTTGTTGGGCTAACAATTATCACCTTTTTGTCGATAAATGCGTATTCAATAAGATCCCGTGAGTTTGTGCCGGTAGCACCAACATTGTTAATAAGCAGGTCATAGTAAATAGCCTCTGAAGGAATAAACATAAAGGCGTAGTCAAGTGTGTTTTCGCCAGGGCGAATGTATTTGCTAGTTTCGTCTATACGATTTTTTAGGTCCGCTTTAAAAATTTTAGCTATGTTGTCGCGTGCAGTTTTGTCTTTTTCTTCTATAAGTCGGTTGTAATTTTCTAGACTAAATTTTGAATCGATCGGCAGCAAACGGCCTTTGTCTAGCTTAATTACGGCATCTACAATCTCGCCGTCTTTAAACTTGTACTGCATTTCATAAATGTGTGGTGGCAGTACGTTACCAAGCACCGTGTCGAGGTAGTATTCGCCTAGTCCACCACGCTGCTTAGGGTTTTGAAGCACGTTTTGTAGTGTCTTAAGCTCGTCGGCAACGTCTACCACACGCTTATTACTGTCTTTAAGCTCGGTCAAGTTTTTGGTAATTTCAGTGATTATTTTGTTGCTTTCACTCGACTGTTGCTGCAAGGCGCCAAGCATTGTGGCTTGGCTTTTGTCGAGTCGATCGCTAATTTGCGTTTGCACACCGTCCTTCAGCTTTGTTATGTCTTGCGACAAAGCCCGCAAGTCTTCTTTAAGTAGCAAAGCAGCGTCCATGTTTTGTTCTGGCTTACGAAAAGCCATCATAGCTAGCAGGGCTACGAGCACTACAATTACCACCACCAGGACAATAGTCAAAACCATATAGCTTATTGTACCAGTCTAGTGCCCGAAACTCGTTATGAAATACATGAGCGTTGCGCCTATTACTGTCAGTACAATTGTCATATAAGAAGATTTTTTACTGTGTGCTTCGGGCAAAATTTCTGAGGCAGCAATGTACAGCAAGAACCCTGCAAAAAAAGACAAGAACATACCTGTAGCCGTTTGTCCCACAGATATTACAAAGCTTAGTAAAACACCGGTCACTGGCGCCAGGGCGTCAATGAGAAGCATTATTTTGGCTCGGAGTGGGTTGTTTTTATTGGCAAGCATAATGTTAACAGTGTTTAGCCCATCAGAAAAGCTGTGTGCTATGACGGCAACTGCGAGCGCCACCCCTATTGCGGTATTCGTTTGGAACGCGAGGCCTATCGCCAGACCGTCTAGCAAGCTATGCCCAGCTAGAGCCGCCGCGCTAGCCCACCCAACATACGGATGATGGTGTTCGCCGTATTCCGAATGGTCTGAGTGAGAAATAAGAATCGTCTTTTCAATAATATGAAACAGCAAAAAACCAGCCATAAGGGCTATCATGGCAATGTGAATATCATAATGTCCTTCGCTTAACTCAAATATTTCTGGCAGTAGCCCGAAAATAACAACTCCTAGAACAATGCCCGCGGTAAGCCCAAGTAATTTTTGTAATCTATTTTGATTTTTAAGAGCCAAATAGCCGCCAGCCAAAGTGGCTAAAAAGGCTACAAATGCTAGAACTATTGCAATCATATGTATGTGTTTCTCCTGACATGTATAGTACAACTAGCCGTACATTTTTTGCAAAAGTGTCGCAATATAGAGTAGAATTGCAATATGAGCGGAGACATAACTTTTAAAACAGTGCTCGCAGAGCACAAACTAAGCACTACCAAGCCACGCCTAGCCGTATATAAAGCGCTGCAACACCACAAGAGCCTTACTATGAGTCAGCTTGTTGTAGCCTGTGATGAAGTCGACAGGGCGAGTGTGTATCGGGTTGTAGACGTTTTTGAAAAGCTTGGCATAATTGTACGTATACCAAACGGCTGGAAGTACCTTTTAGAGCTAGGCGAGGCATTTAACGAGCATCACCATCATGCCACCTGCAACAAATGCGGCGGCAGCATTTCATTGCCAGAAGATTCAGAGCTTGAGGCACGTTTACGACAAATGGCAAACCGAAGAAAATTTTCTATGACATCGCATCAAATAGAACTTTCGGGTATCTGTGAGGCCTGCCAGCTCCCGGAATAATACTGACACAACTTAAAAAGGCCGGTACTTTCGGCCTTTTTCAATGGAAAACTATTTCCATTACTACAGTACATTTCTTGGGTAAAAGAGTCTGTAATGATTATCACTGTAAAACAGTAATTAACCATTACTAGGTACGTTTTTGTGCTATTTGTAGCCTTCTTCATAGCGCCTGGCTGTATATAGGTAGATACTTACGCCTAGAAGGAGGTGTATGTATGAAGAAGAAGTCACGCATCATTATCTATCGGCCAAGAAGAAACTACTGGTAACGCATAGCAGACGACGAGTTTCAATCAATGGACTCAGACGCTCAAGCTCAGTGGAGAGAATTGCGACCCTAAGCAACCTTGTAACAAACTACTCTGTTCGGGTATGCTAGTTGTATTATGAGTCGCTTCGATTTGTTTTGGCACAAACAGCTAAAAAGGCCCTATCGATTACACGTAAAACATGCTGGCACCCCAGGGAAGCCAGTGGTTGTTTTTATTCATGGCATTGCTGCTAGCACGGAGGATTGGGGCAAGTTTATCCCGCTATTTGAACAGGATTATCATTGTGTACTAATTGATTTGCTTGGTTTTGGTCAATCTCCAAAACCACAATGGGCAGACTACACCATGGAAACTCACACTCGCTCGTTATTTCACACCATTAACAAGCAGCGACTTGGCAAAAAATTTACACTTGTAGGGCATTCCCTGGGTAGTTTTTTGGCAGCTCGATACGCGCTTGAACATGGGCCAAACCTAGACAGATTAGTTTTGCTTAGTCCCCCTGTGTACCCACCTTTGGAAACTATTCAAAAGCCGTACGCTCGCGGGCTAACCGGCGCGTTACTTGCACTGTACAAACTACTCCGAGACGAACGCATGACACCACAAACATTTGCGAGGCTGAGCAAAGTCGTACCCCTTCCTCGCAACGTGGTGAAGCACCCTGAAACATGGACCCCTTTCATGCGCACCCTGCAACAATGCATAGAGCAACAAACCATTTTATATGACGTTAAACATAGTAGAGTGCAAACAGATGTATTCTACGGCAATTTAGACCAAGTGGTCGTTAGTGGTAATGTCGAGCGTCTTGCAGATTCCGATCGTGTTGTTCTTCACACATTTGTAGGCACGCATGAGCTGTCGTCACGCTATGGTAAAAAAGTGAGTGCCGTTCTAGGTGCTTCTACAGCGACGTAGATTTTCCCCGACGTTCGTACGTTAGAACTGACTCAAGTAAGATGAACAGCGCCAAGTTAAACATAAAGCTAGGCATTGCCCCAAATTGTATGCGGCTGAATAAGAAGAATTCTGTTAGTAGTAAGTTAATAAGTGTTGCGTAACGGAACCATTCTAGGGCGCGAAGACGTGATTTCTTAAGTGTAAAAACACCCTTAATGACACACAGTGCTGCAAACACTGTGGAGACTAGCTGCCCAATAATTAAACTATGCCCGTAATCTGCATTTCCCGAGGCAAAATCAAGCACATCATCAATATTTGAATACACCCCGACAAGCACCGCTCCAAGGAAAAGCAACGTTTCAACAATGAAAAATATTTGCACGTTGCGATTAGCAGAGCGACTTTCCCAAAGTTGCTCGTACTTGGTGCCTATTTTTTTACGCAAACGCTTTATGGGGCCCGGTGCCGAAGTCGGAGCTAGCGGCAGTTCATAAAGCAGCTCATGAAGCTTCTTTGTGATCTCGCTAGACTGGTTGGCTTTGAGTAGAAGATGTCGAACCGCTGCCCGCTCGTGGACATCCATGTCGTTATGAACAGCCTCCTCAAGTTGTCTAAGCGCGTTTAGCTGGTATTCTTCGCTTCGTAGCTTCTGTTTGCGGGTTATGTATGAAACGAGCAAGTACAGCGACACAAATATAGCATAGATGATCCCCACAGACGGCTTAAAGAAATAATTATTATCTCTGGTAATAAACTTACCGACTTCATCAATAAACACACCAAAGCCAATTCCGCCAAGTATGGCAACTATTCGCTGCACGCGACGGCCAATATATGCAAAGTTAATAAACAAGGCCAGCATCATTGCGAGCCCACCCCAAAGCATGTGTGCGACATGGTATTTACCACTACCAACAGTGGGGTAGCCAGAAATATGCAAACCTAGCCGTAGCAATAATATGCTTGAAGCGGCAGAAACAAGAAACAAATCAAGATATTCACGTGCTGAGACGTTACGGACAAGCTCTGGCGTTTTCATACCACGTAGTATAGCGACTAATCTGTTGTCGTCATAGCGTTTTGGTTGCCAAAGCCATAAGCGTCATGACACAATAGTACCTAATGGAATCATCGACTTTTATACAGCTCGCCGCCGTGTTGGTAGTTGCTGCCGGCGTGTCGATTATAATGCGCGTTTTGAAACAGCCACTCATTATTGGCTATATTCTGTCAGGCATTATCTGTGGGCCAGCCCTACTCGACCTCATACACGACCATGAGTCGTTCGAGTCGTTTAGCCAAATTGGTATTGCCTTGCTACTGTTTATCGTTGGGCTCGGGCTTAATGTTGGGGTCATACGCAGTACGGGTAAACCGGTACTCATGGTGTTTGTGCTCAACCTTATTTTTGTGGGTGCTGCTGGCTACGGCTTTAGCCACATGTTTGGTTTTACGCCAATAGAATCCGCACTAGCTGGCCTAGCCCTCGTCTTTAGTAGCACCATCGTCGTTATAAAGTCATTGCTCGACAAACGCGAACAGCACCGTCTGTATGGCCAAATCGCCATTGGCGTGCTGCTTGTTGAAGACATTGCTGCTACCATTACACTGGTTGTGCTAGCCGCAGCAAAAAACGGTGGCGGTTCAGAAGAGTTATTTGCCCTGGCTGGCAAAGGCATTTTGCTAGCCGGCATGATGACGTTTGTTGGCTGGTTTGTTATGTCGAAGCTTACACGGTTCTTTGCCGCCAGCCAAGAGTTCTTGTTTACGTTTGCGCTTGCCTGGGCGTTTAGCATTGCAGCGGTGTTTGAACTAGCAGGATTCTCACTCGAGGTCGGTGCATTGTTTGCTGGTGTTGCATTAGCATCGCTCCCTTACGCGCAAGAAATAGGCACCCGACTGAAACCACTTCGAGACTTTTTCTTGCTTCTGCTCTTCATAAGCCTTGGTAGCACCATAACCTTGGACAACTTCTCAAACGCAATTGTGCCTGCCGTAGTCTTTGCTCTTATCGCCCTTATGATAAAGCCAATTTGTATTTCGGTGGGCTTGGGCATACTGCGGTACACCAAACAAACTGGTTTTAAGGTTTCGGCCCACCTCTCCCTAACGAGTGAATTTTCAATTATTATGCTGACCCTTGCTGCAGCCGAAGGCCTTATTCGCAACGAGCTCGTAAGCATAATGACCATAACTACGTTTATAACAATCGCCGTCTCGACATACTTCATGCAGTACGACAACGAACTGTATCGACAATTTGCTAAGTTCTTGAGCCTATTTGAGCGAAAAAATGCTATAACCGACGCTCACAAAACACCTCAGTACAAGCTTGCCTTGTTTGGTTACCACAGAGGTGGACACGAATTTGTAAATACCTTTCGTGACATGCGTAAGCGCTATGTCGTTATAGACTACGACCCCGAAGTCATTGAAACACTAGAACGTCAACATATAACTCATGTCTACGGTGACGCCACAGACTATGAACTACTTGACGAACTCGGCATCGGCAAAGCAGAGCTTGTAGTTAGCATTTTACCTGGCCGCACCACTAACCTTGAGCTCCTTAAATACTACCTACAGCATAACCCAGACGGCATATTTATATGCCACGCCACAGACT
>JBATPG010000119.1:0-2300 GCA_049291335.1 Saccharimonadales bacterium (SeqCode)
GTTAGAATGACTCGCTCGAGCACCAAGCTCAGCATGTGCCTTTGTGTCTGACAATATTGTTTTGCAACGCTTAAGGCAGTAGTTATACAGTGGCGTTCCCAAACGGGCTAGGGTGTGGTACAAACTGGTTTTAAACGAACGTGCGTGCTTTTCGTGCGTCGCGTAGGCAATCGGCACAATAAACTCGTCAAAAATAACTGGCGTTTTCCATGCCAACAGCAACACAAGCGGAAGAATTTCTTGTCCACGAAATGTCAGTAGAATAGCTGCTGGCTTGTGCTCTTTTTTTGCCTTATATAGCTGCAGAAGAACTTCGGGATATCGCAATAGATTTTTGCGTGTATTACGTATTGGCACCATGTGCACGCCGGGTATTTTTTTGACGCCTTCGCGCAAGGTTTTTGCCCTTACATAATCAACGTCATGGTAACAACTCACCACGAGAATAGTCATATGGCTACTATAGCACAACCACAAGGGTTGCTACACGACAAGATGATACACTTGTAGCATATGACACTACTAGACGCGTTACTGCTGCTACTGCTACTATTCGCCGGGTTCAGGGGATATAAGATTGGGTTTAGTCGACAAGGCCCCACCGCAGTGTTTGCAATCGCTGGCCTGTATCTTGGCGCGCGCCTAGCTGGACTCACACAAGATGTAAGTTTTGATCCATTTATAAAAACCACGCTTGTACTTGGTAGCATTATAGCTTGCGCGGTCATCGGCATGCGTGTAGGTGAATATGTTGCCAGCAAATTACGTATGAAAGTACAAAGCCCTAGTAGCCACCTACTGGACAGCATAGGCGGTGTACTTATAACCGTTGTAACCTTCCTATTTGCAATATGGCTCGCTACAACGCTACTAGTACTTGGGCCCCCTTCGTCACTGCAAGCAATCATTCGACGTTCGTCAATTAGTAAGTCGCTAAATGCAACGTTTCCGCCACCCGCAACCGTGTTTAGTAACATAGACAGACTACTATCATCAGAAAACAACCCATTAGTGCTGATTGGCCAGCAGGCAAGTCCTTCAACAGATAAACCCTTGCCAGACATCCACCTCTTTGACAGCATACTACCAAAAGCGCAGGCAGCCACGGTCAAGTTAGAAGGTTTTGGCTGTGGGGGTATTGTTGATGGTAGCGGTTTTATTATTGCCAAAAACTATGTAGTAACTAACGCCCACGTGGTTGCAGGTGTTAAACACCCAAAAATTGTAGATAGCGAAGGGACCCATAACGCAAGCCTTGTTTGGATAGACATAAAGCAAGACCTTGCCGTACTCCGCACAGACCCACTAGTTGCCCAACCCTTGTCATTTGCTGACGAGCCCATACAAAATGGTGCTGATGTTCTAATCATTGGCTTCCCAAGAGGAGGTGAGCAAGTAAGCTCCCCGGGCATA
Organism: Saccharimonadales bacterium (SeqCode); assembly: GCA_049291335.1. Taxonomy (GTDB): domain Bacteria; phylum Patescibacteriota; class Saccharimonadia; order Saccharimonadales; family UBA4665; genus JAGXIT01. Next base: position 1,414 of record JBATPG010000119.1, read on the forward strand.
GTTTTAGAAAAGGTGCGCGCACTAGGCAAAGACATATACCTGCAAGATCCTGTCATACGCAACGTATTGTCGTTGCAGGCAACCGTTATTCAGGGAAACTCCGGGGGCCCCGTCGTTGCCGAAAACGGTGAGGTAGTTGGCGTTGTGTTTGCCACCAGTACCGCCTACAATACTATTGGTTATGCCGTAGACTCAAGTAGCATAAAAGACTCTGTGCTTTCTGCAACCAAGCTTAAGAAATCATTACCAACCCAACCATGTTCAGCGAAAGGATTTTAATGCAAAAAACGCTAAAGAAGTTTGTGACATTCCCAAATTTTGTACCATGGCTACTCGCCATTGGTGGCTCGATCGGAACACTCGCTTCACTTATGCTCACCATAGAGGAATTTCATTTTATTAAAAACCCCACAGCTCCACTTTCTTGTGACATAAACCCTATTGTCGGCTGTGGCAGTGCCATGAGCACCTGGCAAGGGCATGTGCTTCTGGGCATTCCAAACCAGCTATTTGGCATTGCTGTCTTTGCTGCTATCGCCACGCTGGGTGTAGTGCTCATTAACAACATAAAGCTTCCAAAGTGGATGTGGCAATCGCTCACGGCAGGGCTCTTTGGGGCGTTACTATTTGTACACTGGTTTATTTATCAGAGTATATATGTGCTCGAGCGCTTGTGCCCGTACTGCATGGCTACCTGGGTCGCAGTTATACCCATGTTTTGGTACACGTTCTTGTTTGCGCTAAAATCTGGCTATCTTACACGGCTACGTATCCCAGCAAAAGCTCAGGATTTTATGCTTAGGCACCACCTAGACATACTTATGGTGTGGTTCTTGATTATTGTCGGCTTAATCGTGCAGCATTTTTGGTACTATTTCGCCGGCTAA
>JBATPG010000120.1:0-1517 GCA_049291335.1 Saccharimonadales bacterium (SeqCode)
AGAAGAAGCGCGCAGGAATATATTCCGAGCACTTTTTCTGCGCACGATGTCAATCCTGTCTCCCCTACGAACATCTTCTGCTATACTTGGCTTATGAAAAGTTTTGACTTTCGACTCCCTTCGATAGGTGCTTGGGCAGACTGCATTGAGCCAACAAGAGACGCTGACCTTTTTGCCCGAACTGACCGAGCGATGCGCGAAACAATCTTGCCAGATGGTACAACTGCCGAACAATACATTGCCTCTGGAGGCATAAGGCGAACAATCGACCGAAATTCACGTGTACCTAGGTTTTTTAGAGGAACACTACCACTACCTACAGAAGTTGGCTTGTTACCCCTAGAAGAAATCGTTGAAAGAACCTCCAGGCTCATACAACCAAACGACATCCAGCATAATTAACCCTGGATGCTCGTAGTTATTAGGGGTAAACTGTAGCCATAAACGAGGAAAAACTATGGAAAACGATTTGCAAACATACTGGCTTCCGATAGTTCTTGGTGCATTGTGGTCACTTGTATGGAAAGGCCTAGCGCTTTGGCGAGCCGCACAACACAAAGACAAGGGCTGGTTTATTGCTTTACTTGTTATAAACACACTAGGCCTTTTAGAAATATTCTACTTATTTGTCTTTTCCAAAAGAGACCACACTCCAAAACAGGTATAAAACTATTGTTTCTTGGCAATCCTATGCATAGCAATATAATCCACGCTGAAACTGAAATAACTAACTGGCTTATTGGCGAGCACAGCTATCAGTCAGATCAAAACCGAGTTGCGCACAATGCCGACCCGCAATTAAGCATAGACTACGGTATTACCCATGAGCTACCGAGAAAATGGCACCATTTTCAACTATTTGCTTCTGTTGCTTCGGAGCATGAAGACGACTTAATGCATATGCAGGCAAACCAGCGACTGCTGGAAGCATGTGCTGTCGCCCGAGACGCGCTTTTTTGGAGCTATGTGCTCGAAGACAAACCGGTAGAGATAGCCAATGCACAAACATGGGAGGCTCTTGCAGCCCACTATGAACTATTAAGAAATGACCCAAGCCAATACCCCAAACCAACAATGGCTCATGTGCCCTTGGCAACACTGGTTCACCCTGCAGAGCTTTTAGACGGTCAGGACACGGCTAAAATCACAACTATATTTGAAAAAATCGCTGGTATAGCGTTGGTTCATCTGGCCTCTACTAGTAGTTTTGTGTTGCCTAAGCCTAGTACGCCCATTAGTGAAGCAGCTAGGGCAAGCTAAAACAGTCTACGCATTACTAATGTTTGACATATAGCTTCGTGGCGCCTACTATTGCGATATGGGCGTTACACACTAAAACACCCAACAATTATCACTATTCTACTAAAAAAGTATGAAACTAACTGTAACACCTAGATTCTAGCCCGAATCGCAACACTACCACTTCGCCTTAAACATCTGTTCTGGAGTTTTGTAGCTGAGTCGTTTCCTTGGTCTAGTATTGAGCTGTTTAACGGCTGCGTCAATATCTTCCTGGG
>JBATPG010000121.1:0-11118 GCA_049291335.1 Saccharimonadales bacterium (SeqCode)
GAGCTGTCTTAACGCCTTCACTTGTTCGTACGCTTACAGTTGCGTTGTAGGTGCCAGCAGCGGTTAGGGTTACGTCGGTGCTTGCAGTTGTAGCCGTGGTGTTAACCACAGGGCTCGTAACTGTTGCGCCAGCGCTGTTCTTAACAACGAAGTCGTATCCTTGGATGGTTGCACCGTTTGCTACTGATGCACCAGCAGTAAGTGTAAACTTGGTTCGGTCAGTAGTTGCAAGAGCTCGTAGGTACGTACATGCAGCTACAGGTGCTGGTTTAACAGTAACTGTTCGAACACATGAGCCTGCTGGAGCAATAGCATAGATTTGTTTGCCAGGAACGTTTACATAGACAGTTACTTTAGCAGTAAAAGTACCTGCACTTGGGAAAGTCTTAGTAACAGGGTCTGTTGGAGAAGTTTTTGTTACGCTCGTGCCATCACTAAAGCTGTACACAACTTTGTTTAACGTTGCGCCGTTAGTGGCAGTGTAGCTTGTAGTGTACTGGAAGGTGTCTCGATCAATTTGCGTTTGGTTCAGTGTCTTACAACTGTAGGTAGGGTTGCTTGGAGTAACGCGAATAGGGTTACCACACTCTTTCATAACAATTGTTTGAACTTGACCCTTAGCATTAAACAGTACCAGCACGGGTTTAGGTGTAGAACTCAACCAGTTCGATGCACTTTGTTCGTGGTAGGTCTTGCCGTCTATAACTAATGGGTGACTGTTAGACTTTGAGTAACGACCAAGTGATTGACCGTTCGTTCCAACAACTCGACCGTCAACAATAACGCGACCGTCTCTATATGCAGTGCCCGATCGAGCATAGCTTGCAAAACGGCTGTAGTCAGCGCTAGTTAAATCGTAGTAGCTAGACCCATAAATGTTATTGAGGTCGTTTTGAGTTCCGCCATTACCACTTTTTACTTTTGATATAAAATCTGCTGCAGAACTTGTGCCACAACGCAAAATTGCGTTACCACCACAGTCAACTGCCTGAACTGCCTTAGTACTCATGCCGACGACACCGATAGCAGTTGCTGCAAATGCAACAACACCGACGATGGTGGCCTTCTTAATCAAACTTAATTTCTTCCACATATCTGTAACACCTCCCTGTGCACTAGTTTGTGATATGCATTCATATTACCATAAGATTGTTAGTATGTCAACTATGTTTTTACGGTTATGCTAACAGAGTAATCTCAGGGGTGAATATGCTAGAGCTAGAGTATATTTTGTGCCCTTTTTTGGCCAAAAGAAATAATATATGTTACTTTTTGCAAAATATTTGAGCCAAGTAGCAAAAATAGGCAATTTAGGCCCTATTAATACTATATTTTCTTAGAATCAGACTTTTGTGTCAGGAACAGCCAGCTGCGACTTATTGAAGCGAAAACCAAAGGTACTGCCCCTGCCTTCTTCGCTATCAAAAATCACAGAGCCACCTTGGGCAATAATGACCTTTTTGGCCATAAACAGGCCCAATCCAGTGCCGTCAGGCCGCGCACGCTTGGCGTTATCTGCACGGTAGAACTTTGTAAATAGGTGTCGCTGAACCTCTCGTGGGACACCAATACCCGTATCGGTAACCGTATATTCTATTGCTGTCGGTGTTTCTCGAAGTTCAACCGTTATTTTACCCCCGTTGGGCGTGTAGTAGATGGCGTTGTCGGCAAAGTTCATTACCACCTGGTGGATCTTGTTTTCGTCGATGTTAAGTATCGGGAAGCTGTCTGGTTTTTTGTACACCAACTCAATGTCTTTTGCTTTGGCTGTTTCGCGTAGCTGCATTAGCTCGCTATCTACAACGTCGCGTAGGTCAATAGGGTGCGGATCTATAATAAACTTACCCGTGTTAAGGCGTGAAAGGTTAAGTAAGTCTGCGATAAGGTTCACCATACGCTGAGAGCTTAAATATGACTGTTTTAATAACTCTTCTTGTTGCTTATTTAGCGTACCAACGTCGCCTTCTAACACCATGCTCAAGTAGCCCTTAACGCTGGTTAACGGTGTGCGTAGCTGGTGCGAAGCCATAGAAATAAACTCGTCTTTTGTTTCGTCGAGATTCTTTAGCTTTTCGTTTGTTGCACGATACTTGCGCGTGGCTTCATCTACCCTACCCTGAAGTGTCACGTTAAACTGCTGAATTTCCTCGAAGTGCAAAGCATTTTGTATTGCTATGGTAAGCTCATTTGCTATGTTTTCAAGTATTCTAATGTCCTCTTGGTTAAAAGAGTAGCCGGTTCTTTTTAGCCCCAAAAATAAGTACCCCATACTATCGCTTACCCCTTTAGTTCTTGACTGCAAACTAACAACAGCAGCAATCTCAAACTTATCAAGCGTCAACATTGCTGTCTGGTTAGTGTGTTCGAGTTGTTCAGTAATGACCGCTCTTTGTTTGACCGTGTCGAGAGCATGATACAAGTCATCTAGTGATTCTTGTGCCAAAAATGTATTTTTACCAATTATTTTAAGCCCGCTTTCCGGCTGCACTATACCTATAGAACAAAATTCAACATTTATTGTGCTGGCGATTAGCTCACTTGTTTTCTTTGCAAGTTGATTAATTTCAATCGTTGAAACTAAAATTTTGTTAAGCTCAGCATACAAAATAGTAGCATCGTACATATCTTGATAGAATATTTTGTTAGTCATTCTCTTAAAAAATTGCTTTAGGGGCTGGTACGCGAGAATAACAGTCAAGATCAACACCGTGTTCAGCAGATAGTGAATAAATTCGCTATTTTGGATAACAATAAGGTTAGAGGTTTTGTATATAACGAAGCTATACCCAAGCGTTAGTGCACTCAAGGTTAGTATGTAGGCTATAGATCGTACAATAATTGGCCTTAGGTCGAAGAGGCGATGTTTGGCGACACTATAGTACAAGCCATAGACTATGCCGAGCATAGCCAAAACTCCAATATTAGTGAGCCCAAACCAACCTGTTGCTGTTGGAAGAATAAACTGCGCAAAGATAAGTAATGGCAATGAAACTATGAGGCTTATAAAAAGAACTCTCATTCGAGCGTGAATAACACCAGTTGTCTTCTTCATATTTCGCCAAAGCACATACATTGTCGATAAAATTGTTGCAAAAAGTGCGATCCCATAGACGGCTATAGCAGGCCCAAATTCGACAGCATACAAATTACCCTGAACATGAACACCTGCCACCACCAGTGGTGTTGCCGCAATCATTCCGCATATCACTAAAGGTACCGTTGCAAATCTAAGAATTTGTCGTGCCCTGGTATCATCAGCCAAATCTATGGTGAACCGCAACATGAAGAACGTAGCGAAGTAGCTAAAGCTAAACACTAGTAAGTTCGCATTACGCGCGACTTGCTCGGACTGCTGGATATCATTGCTTATATAATTTGCGATAATCCAGACAGACACGCAAATAACAAAAAACATGAAGCTTCTGTTCAGCTTTGCTTGTTTGTTTTTTGCTAGACCTATCAAGCCAAGTAATAACAATGAGATAACGACAATAATGTCAATAAGCAGATATATGTCAAACATCTTATGCTTATTCTATCAGCGTAGGGTAAAATAAGAAATTTATTTAGACGACTGTTCGTAGGCTTGAGTTCGCCGTTCAATATCCTGTTGGGTGTAGCTTGCTTTCGGGAACGTGCCTACAAGATTTCTTGCGACAGCAACGCCAAGATGCTGATAGTGCGACACCCTTGGAAAACGTGCTACTCCACTTTTATTGTTCATCGCATCCATCCATCTGATTCGAGGGGCCCACGTTGGGTTGCGTCGATGGTTGCCGTTGCCGGCCACAATGTGCAGAAATGCTTCAGAGGCTCCGATAGCTGATGCGACATCAACACCCTGGGCAATTGAAGCCAGAGACGCCCCGTCTTGGATTGACTGTAGTGTTCGTAGGTCACCATAGTTTGGTATATATGGCAAACACCTACTAAAATCAACTTCCATGTCCTTAACCTCGTCGAGTGGCATCCCATCCGGCACGCCCATCAGACGTTCAAAAGTATGTTTTGAGTTGGGGTGGAATGATGTTCCTTGAGCCGCAAAGCCTACATTCATAATCATAATATTTGGTATACCCCTTCGGCGCGCTTCTCTAGCTAGGCCAGTACCGATTTGCAAATGCGTCAGCTCGGACTCGTCGAAACACAACGTAGCATCCTTGAGAAAATCTTCAATATTATCTTCAGTTACACCGTCTCTGAATACTGTTATGTTTGCGCCACTATCAATTTCAAGTACATCGTGTATGAATGCTTCAACTTTGGGTGTACCGTATGTCTTCTCTGTAGCACCAGGAACACGGTTGCTATTTTCTGGCTCAAAAACTTCAGGGTCTGCGACAGTAAGATTGCGCACGCCCATACGAGCAAGCTTGAGACCTAATTGATACCCGTCACCGCCAACACCGGCAATTGCGACATGAGCGTCAAGTAAGGCCTGTTGTTCGCCTTCGTTCCAAAAACCATAGTTTCTGTGAAACTCAGGACTATTTATATCTCTCATGGTACGTAACTCCTATGCCACTTCGGTGGCTGCTGATAGTGCAACTGTGCCAAAAAAGGTAAATTCAAACTCATGTCGGCGAGCGTTTTCAATAACTTCTTTGCTAACCCCATAACGGCGGGCCATTTCAGGCAGATCGATCACTAGACCGAGATTATTGGCGCCGTATTCAGGTACAAGCAATGGTTCAGCAATCCTTGTTATGGGCACGCCTATCCGACTCAATTTTTCTTCTACAGGCTCCTCTACTACACCATAGGCAGGTTCTTCACTTCGTGCGAGAGCATAGGTAAGAGCCTTCGTAAGCAGTGGCACGGTCATAGCATCTTGCAAACGAGGGTCCGGGTGGCGTTGTATGTAGCGAGACGCTTCAAAACTACCAGGCGTTGCAGGGGCGTCCTTAAACACCCCAGGGAAAAATTGTTCAATAGGTAGTATTTCTGGGTATTGGTCGTTCTTCTTTATGTGTCTCTGGCACCCCACAAATCTGACGCCCTCGTTACCAAGGTTCTCTAAAATACCAAAGTGGACTGAACGTTCATCATCTGGATCTGTTTTTTCTGCACCCTTTTGTGGGCCGCTCTCGACTAGGTGATCGTCAGATATCATTCGGGTCTGTGTTGCATAAACTCGGCCACGAAGCATCATATAACCGTCGTGGATGCTCTGCATACCAGGCATGACTTCGTTACCAACCGCAATAATACCTACTGCAAACCTGGCGTCTGGATTTCGCTCAAATAACCAACTGGCATTTTCTACAGTTGGTATTACCATATCGTTTGTAATATTAGGATTAATCCTTGACATATGTTTATTCTAGCATAAGCTTGGTTATTTGTCAATATTGTATTTTATTAATTTGTTTTGCCACCAGCACTAAAAAAAGACACGGTTGATACATCCCTTTTGAGGAGTACAACCGCGTCTTTTCTACTAATGTGCTTTCATGGAAATAGTAGCAAATTTTGGCCGTTTCTGCAACACCGATATAACAGATATGGTATTATGGGCGATATGCAGGCCAAACGAGTGGTCATCGTTGAAGATGAAATTCCTATTCAACGGCTCTATAAAACTAAGCTAGAGCTAGAGGGTTTTCGCGTCGAAGTCGCAAGCTCTGGCACCGAAGGCTTAAAGGTTATTCGACGTACCAATCCAGACTTAGTTTTACTAGACTTACGCATGCCCGGCATGAACGGCGACGAACTGCTAGCGAAAATGCGGCAAACAGAGTGGGGCTCCAGCATACGCGTAATTATACTAACAAATGTCAGCCGAGACGAAGCTCCTGCCCAGCTGAGGTTTTTAGGCGTGTCGCGATATATTGTAAAAGCACACCATACCCCTAAGCAGCTTGTCGAGATTATTCACGAAGTGCTCGGTGACAAGCCCCACCACGCTACGCAGTAGCTATTCTTGCCAGCAATGGTATGGCGTATACTGGTGGTATGACAAAGATTGCAATCATTGAAGACGACCAAGCTATTAGCACCATGTACCGCATTAAGTTCGAGGCGGAAGGTTACGAGGTTGAGACCGCCGGCAACGGTAGACTAGGCTATAAGCTTTGCGAAGAAATGAAGCCAGATGTGATACTTCTAGACCTCATGATGCCCGAAATGAATGGCGACGAAATGCTTGTAAAACTACGTAAAGCCAGCTGGGGTAAAACAACACCAGTGATTATTTTGACGAACATGGGTGAACAAGAAGCGCCAGAAGTACTAAAAGAACTCGGCGTTCGTAAGTTTATTGTTAAGGCAGAAATGACCCCACGCCAGGTTGCCGAGCTCGTAAAGGCTGAACTGTCTAAATAGTATGCGTGTTGCACTACTCGGTTATGACACCGACGGCAAAGTTTCGTACCCCTACTTTATAGCCCATGGGCACGATGTTACCATCTGCGACCAAAACGCCGATGTTGTACTACCAGAAGGAGCAAAAGCCCAACTTGGGCAGTCGTATTTAGAAAACCTTGACCAGTTTGATTTACTCGTTCGAACTTCGGGCATGCCTCCGCACATTATTACTGACGCGAATCCGTCTGTTGCCGATAAGATAACAACTCAGATTGAGGTGTTTTTAGCTAACGCGCCAACCAAAAACATTATTGGCGTAACCGGCACAAAAGGAAAAGGTACCACCAGCACGCTTATAGCCAACATGCTCGAAGCGGCCGGCAAAGATGTGCACATAGGCGGCAACATAGGCATACCTCCGCTAAGTTTTATTGACGAGCTGAACGAGGATAGCTTTGTAGTGCTCGAACTTTCAAGCTTTCAGCTTATGAACGTACGACATTCGCCACATATTGCCGTGTGCCTCATGGTAGTACCAGAGCACCTAAACTGGCACAAAGATATGGACGAGTACGTTTGGGCCAAGTCGCAACTTTTTGCCAACCAGACTGCGGAAGATGTTGCCATATACGCTGGCTTTAACGAAGTATCGAGTCGTATTGCGGGTACAGGAAATGGTCAAAAGATTGCCTTTGGTACAGATGACAGCGAAGGCGCACATGTTAAAGACGGTGCTATTTGGATTGATTCTGTGGAGATTTGTAAAACAAGCGAGTTAGCCTTACTTGGAGCCCATAACCAGCAAAATGCCTGCGCAGCTGTTACTGCTGTATGGCAGGCAGACGTACGCGACACTGTCGCAATAACAGATGTTTTAAAGAACTTCTCTGGCCTACCCCACCGACTAGAAAAGGTGGCTTTTGTTGATGGTGTAACCTACTACGATGATAGTTTTGGGACTACACCAGAAACAGCGATAGTAGCTCTTGAAGCATTTGAGGAGCCAAAAGTAATTATTTTGGGCGGCTCAGACAAAGGAGCCAGCTATGCTGCACTAGCAGAGGCGGTTAGCAGAACGAACGTCCGTAAAGTGGTGCTAATAGGAAACCAGGCCGATCGCATACAAGAAGCACTGACCCAAGCAGGCTTTACAAATACGGTTACTGCAGGCGAGACAATGAAAGATATTGTTGCCACCGCACAGGGCCACGCACAGGCAGGTGATATTGTGTTACTTTCTACCGCCTGCGCCAGTTTTGATATGTTTACAGACTATAAAGACCGAGGCAACCAGTTTAGAGCAGCGGCGCAAGCACTCGAAGTAACTGTTTAACAACCGCTTGTTCGGGCTGCAGTACGAGCACATTTGGCCCTACGAGATCTCGCACTTCTTGCTCAATCCAATGGTAGTGAGTACAACCAAGCACTACTACGTCTGCTCCGTTATCGACTGCGGGCTGTAAGTCAGCGCGTAACTGCTCTATGTTTATCTGATTATGCTCGATTAGGCGCGACCATTCGGTGCAATCTGGTTCTATAACCTGACACTGTGACGCATAGGTTGTTTTGAGCCAGTTATACCTTTCGCTAGCTAAGGTTGTTGGCGTCGCGCATACCGCTATTACCTTGCTTAGGGTTTGCTCGGCAGCCGGTTTTACCATTGGTTCTACTGCAACGAGTGGCACGACAAACATTTCTCTTAGCTGTGATATAAGCGTGGTGCTTACGGTGTTGCAGGCAATTATAATTGCGTCGCATTCATCGTCAACTAAACTTTGAATAACGGGAGCCACGCATTTGAGTAGCTGCTCGGGCGATTTTGTAGCATAGGGAAAATGATCGGGACTATCTGGTCTAAATACTACTTCAAACTGCGGATTAGCGCGCTTGAGCGCATCGGCAACAGACTTGCCACCTATGCCAGAATCAAAAACGCCTATTTTCATTTTATAAGGTAGCGCGAGTGGCTCTAAGCACGTTGTCGAACAGTGCGCAGATGGTCAGTGGACCTACGCCACCTTTTTCTGGTGTTATGGTAAGATCTATGCGCTCTCTAACGTCTTCTGCCAGGTCTCCAACTGTTTTACCCTGCTCGCCGGCAACACCCGCGTCAACCACCACGGCGTTAGCTGGTATCATGGCTGATGTAATGAGGCCAGGTTGACCCGTAGCTGTAATAATAATCTCTGCTGCGTTAAACGCATCTGCAATATCTGCTGTTTTTCTGTCGACTACAGTTACGCTGTGCCCTGTTTCTGTAAGTATTCGCTCTAGTGGTGCCCCGACCAGCTTGCCCCTGCCAACCAGTACAATGTTTTTGCCGCGAAGCTCGACATTGTAGCCCGCCAGCAGCCATAAAATAGCCATTGGCGTTGCGGGCTGATATATAGCCTTGGTGCCAAGAGCATCGACATCTTTTTCTGGTGCTACTAGGTCTACAACTGCGTCTGTTTGGCTCGGATCTTCCAGTGGTAGCTGCACAATTACGCCATGAACGGTCGCGTCTGCGTTCAGCGCCTGTATGGTTGTCTGTAACTCTGCTTGTTTAACGCGGTGAACGTCAACAGCTATGCCTATTTCATTGCCATAGCGCTGCTTCATGCGCAAGTACACTTCTATTGCTGGGTGGTCTACGGTAACAACTATAGCTAGTTTTGGTTGCACACCATTTGTCTGCACTAGTCGGCGGACATCTTTTGCTTGGCGCTCTTGAATAAATTCGGCCAATTCTTTACCATTTAGTATTTTCATCTGTTACATTGTACCATCCCACCGATAGTTACTTGCGCCAACAGAGGTGATTTGTTATACTTTTCTGCGTTACCCCGTGTTCAAATGTGCTCAAACCAAAATTTCAATCCAAGGAACGTATGTGACTGAATGAAGTTTTGAGAGGCCCAGGGAAAAGAGCAGCCCATGCAAAAATGACATTTTTTGCCTGGCGCGATGAGAAAAACTGTAAGTTTGACTCATATATGGGTCAGTAGCTCAGCTGGTTAGAGCGTCTGCCTCTTAAGCAGAATGTCGAGGGTTCGAGTCCCTCCTGACCCTCCAAAAGTAAAGGACCTACCTCGCCGTAGGTCCTTTACTTTTGTGGTAAAGATGGACGAGAACGGGTTTGCCAGTGGCAAACCCCGCCCTTTAGCCCGGCGACCCTGGAAGCCGGGGCATAACAGCAAATTTATGCGTCAGCATTTGCTGTTGCGCGAGCCCCTCCTGACCCTCCAAATGAAAAAGATGCAATATGACAGTGTGGCCGAAAAGTACCATGCCGAAACGAAGGCAGACCTTACAGCAAATAATGAGGAGAAACTAAAAACCGAAATGGTCGAGAGGCCAAAAATTGAGAATTCGGATGGTTGGAACGTACTGGATTTAGGTTGCGGTAGTGGCATACATCTTGAATTCTTTGCCAGAACGTACCCAGATATTCATTCCGCGACAGGTACTGATGTGTCCGAGGAGATGATTCGCATTGCTAAGCGTGAGCCCACGACTACTAAGATTGATTATTTGATAGCAGATATGGACAGCCTACCTTTAGCTAATGACTATTTTGATTTTATTTTTAGCAGAAACGCCCTGCACTATTCTACTGACTTGCAAAAAACAATTGCTGAGGTAAGCCGAGTTTTGAAGCCAGGTGGCAAACTATTCTTTCAAGTAAGCCACCCTATGCATAATCTTTTCTTAAAGAAAAGCAAAAACTATCTTGTGAAAGAGACTTTGCACTTTGTAATTCAGGGCGGAAAGACTGAGGTTTCCCACCCCACTTTTACGGTTGAAGAATATGTTAACGCTATCACTTCTAGCAATTTACGTATTGTTGAACTAAAAGAATACGACGGCAGAACATCCGTAGTCGATGGCTATACTGTGCCAGTTATTTTGGCTCTTTTAGTAACAAAGCCATTGTAAGCTAAAAAATTATTCAAAGTTGCCCTTGCGTGTAACAAGCTTATGGTTTGCTATACTTGAACCAATGCCCTACCACCTACACAAACACCTAATAAACAAAAAAGACAAGCAGCTCATAGATAAGCTTATGAGTATGGCGGCAGTTATTCACCCCATGACAGCCATTCCTCAGGTGTATGCAATTTACTCTACAGGTGATGTTAGTGGAGTATCTTTATGGACCTGGCTTGGTTTTATGTTACTTGGACTTATATTTTTGGCTTACGGAATCATCCATAAAATCAAGCCATTTATTGTTACGCAGGTACTGTGGTTTATTGTAGATTTTTTGGTAGTTATTGGAATACTACTTTATAGGTAGTTCTGGTTTTACTGGCTTATTTGATTGTTGCTTTATGGCTTTTTTCTCGGCCGCTACTTTTCGATAGTTAGAAGTTTTGTACTGCTTACGTGCGTTGGTAATAGCTCGCGTAAATTGTCTCTCTGAGTCTTTGTCTGCATAGCGTGCTACTGGGTCTACAATTAGTACCGGTTTTTTAGAATCTTCATCAATCTTCTTTAGAACTTCTATGGCGGTGTTTTCTATTATCCACTCGCGACCCGGTGCTGTTTCTGCAATGGCGGTAATGTGCCAAACTTCTTTGTCTTTTTCGATTACGTCAACAACCTTTAGTGGTGAGACGAGTAGATAGACGCCCCCTGGTAGTAGCAAATTCGCTCGGTCGATAAGCTTTGCGCCAGCGTCTGGGTCTGTAACAAATATGTCTATTGCGGTACGCCGTACACCCTTTTGAGCTACACGCACACCACTCATTGTTTGGTTGGCCACCCAAATAACTTCGCCGTTAAGGCCCCGTAGTTTTGTTGAACGAAGCGTTATGCGCTCTACCACTC
>JBATPG010000122.1:0-3501 GCA_049291335.1 Saccharimonadales bacterium (SeqCode)
GTGTCGAGGTTGCTCAATACAATAACGGGTATGTCATTTGTGTTTTCAAACTTCTCTAAAAATTCTTTTCCACCCATAATTGGCATGAGTAGGTCAAGCAAAATAAGGTCCGGCATGGCTCCTTCAACTTTTTGAAGGGCTTCTTTGCCGTTAAAGGCAACAACTACCTCATACCCTTCTTTTCGCAGAACAATACTAAACGCATCGCTCAGCGCTGGGTCATCCTCTACGACTAGTACATGTTGCACTTTTTGACTCATAAAAATTATCTGTTACACCTCACTCGACTTTCGTCTGCTTTTATAATACACCATTTATTCAAGTGCAACAGATTTTGCCGTGTCAGTTTGAATTGGCAAATCTAAAATAAAGGTACTACCTCTGTTCTTTTTTGAGCTTACTTCAACGGTGCCACCGTGCGCCTCGGCAAGACGCCGAGCCAAGAACAGTCCAAGTCCACTGCCCCCTTCACTTCGGGAAAGAGGGTTCTCTACGCGTGAGAATTTTTTGAACAACAGTATCTGTTCTGCTTGGCTAATTCCTACGCCCTTATCTTTAACAGAAACGGTTACGTTGGTTGGAGTCGCGACAAGTGCAACATGGATAGTCGAGTCTGGGTACGAGTACTTAATGGCATTGCTTAAAAGATTTTCAATAATCATTCGTATGAACTGCGCGTCGACGGCGATTGGCACCGACTTACTACCTGGGAACTTGACCGTGATATTCTTTGCTTTTGCTTTTTCAGACTGTTCGGTTATGCAGGTTGCTACGAGTTCTCGTAGATTTATGGTTGTCCTGTCAATGAAAAGCTGCCCGGCGTCAGCTTTTGCAACATACAACAGCTCATTAATGATCTCTAATTGCCGCTCGTTGGCTTCGTAGGCTTTGGTGGCAATTTCTTCTTGCTCTGGCGTCAGAGGCCCTATGAAGCCCTGCAAGAGCATGCCAATGTACTGCTTTACGCCACTTGCAGGTGTTCGTAGCTGGTGCGATGCGATGGCAAGTAGTTCATCTTTGCTTTTTTGTATTCTACGCTCATTTAGGCGTTCGACTCGGTGTATGCGGTGAAGCAGTGCCGCGTAGGCGACCATTGAAAGTAAGACAGAAATAATTGATCCTGTAACGAGAATAAGCATCGGGGTGAGTCTGCGTGATGCGACATCGTCGTAAGCAGTTATCTTAAGTTGCCATGTTCTGTTTGACACATCAAACAACTGGTTCATAGTAAAAGGTTTGCCACTTTTTTCTAGGTCGTAAGTCGCAGCAAACATATCTATGGTTTTATCGCTGACATCACTTAGCTTTACCCCAGTTACATCTCCGGCAAGGATACGATTTGGTAGCGTATTAAAAATGTCCTGAGGCCTAAAGGCGGCGTATAAAAATCCTTTCAAGTTTTGCTTGCGTTCGGCGGCCGTGGTGGGCACAGCGGGGGTGGAATATATCGGGTAGTATAGTATTGAACCAAATTTGCGAATGTTGTTGTCGCTATCTCTCTGTAGCTCGACGGGACCAGTCAGAATAGGCTTAGCTGTTTCTGAAGCTTTTTTCATAGCTTCCGCACGTATTGGTTCAGAGGACATATCGTACCCTATGGCACCCAGATTGGTGGCATTTTGAGGCTCGACGTATAAAATTGCGGTATAGTCGTCTCTTGGGCCTGCTGGGCGCAGGCTATAGTTGGCATAGCCCTGTGCTGTCATTGTCGCCTCGTGCTCACTTAATCCAGTGGGAGGTATATAGACAGCAAAACCAAGGCCCAATAACGCAGGATAACTGCTTTCAAGCTTCATGCTGTTTGCAAATTGTTTCCAGTCTGTTTGATTTACATCTTTCTTAACATCAAAGAGCGCACCACCGGCGATGAGCAATTGTTCATAGTTCTTGATGCGGTCAGATAAATAGCGGACAACAGTGTTTGTGAGTTGATATTCTTGGTTTGCAAATGCTCGGGTATTTTGTTCGCGAACAACGCCTGCAACAATCATGGTTGTACTTAGCCCAATTAATAGAATGAGGAGCGCAACGATAGTTGGGATATACCGTTGATTATCCACTCTTCGAAAGCTACGTAGTATCCGTTTGGTTCGTACTTTCATGAGTAGTACTGTAGCAAATTTACACCTGAAGCGATACGGCTATGTTCGTGCTAAGCTGTGCCTATGAACAATGCACAAAAAATTCATGTCTGGATAATCTATAACCCAAACAGTACTGGAGATAGTAAGTCAAAAGCCCATGCGTTTAGTGCATTGCTAAAAAAGCATAAAGTACAGGCTACATGTATCCCGACAGAATATGCTGGTCATGCCGAAAAGATTGCAAAAAAGACCGCAGAATCAGAACCGAACCCCATTATTTTTTCATCTAGTGGCGACGGAGGCTATAACGAGGTTATTAATGGCGTTTTGGCTTCAAACGCCCCAAAAACTATATGTGGTGTTTTGCCAGCGGGCAATGCAAACGACCATTATCACGCAGTGCATCGTGGGCATGTCGCCAAGAGAGTCGCAGCCGGCGATTTTGACGTAATTGACTGTATTGCAGTAGACATAGGTAAGGTTACACGCTACGCGCATTCTTACATCGGGCTAGGACTTACGCCTCAAATTGGCCAGGAGCTTACAAAACGAAAGCTGTCGCCTGTGGTGGAGGCTTGGGTAGTTTTTACAAAACTATTTCGCATTACTCCAGTAAAGATTAGCTACGACGGCAAAGTGCAGTTTTACGACCACTTGGTTATAAGCAACATACCCAAAATGGCAAAGTACATTTCTATAGCTCCCAACGCCAACATATCTGATGGGTTACTTGAGCTTACAACGGTACGTAGTGGTTCGTTTATTACACTGCTCAGGCATCTGTTAAAACGAATCGTGAGTGCTGACGCAGACCCTAAGCAAATAGAAGCGTTTGAATTTATATGCGAAAGAGCCACTACCCTTCAATTGGATGGCGAAGTCGTACGGCTTATGAATGGGCAAAAAGTAACGGTTCGATGTGCGCCTAAACACCTACGGACTATTTCTTAGCTCGTAGGCCTGCAGAACTAATTGGATTCATTTGGTGTTTGGACTTCCAGACAAACCAAACTACGCTTACCCATGCCAAGCTTAAGAGCCAGCCGCCGATAATGTCTGTTGGGTAGTGAACGCCTAAGTACAGTCGAGAAAATCCTATGGTAAACATATAGATACTACCAAGAATAATGGCGTATGCTCTATACGCTGTTGACCAAAAAAGCAAAATAAGCGCAAATGCTAACGCGCTACTGATCATTGCGTGCCCGCTTGGGAACGAAAAGCTATGTTCGGTAACAAGCTGCTCCCAAAGTTCTGGCCGAGAGCGCTCGAAAAGTTGCTTAACTAACACGTTTAGGAGTGCTGCACCACTGACTGCAGCAGCTAATATGGCCGCTTTTTCTTTGTTGCCGTTTCGCCAAAAAAAAGCACAAAAGGCAGCAGTGATGAGCGGTATAAACAAAATACCCCCTAAATG
>JBATPG010000123.1:0-2392 GCA_049291335.1 Saccharimonadales bacterium (SeqCode)
TTTGTATGCTATAATCACCCCTGTTCTCTTCGATAAAAATTCCAATCAAAGGAGCTTGTCGACTGTTTAGAATTTTGAGAGGAGAAACCTAGGACTAGGCCGAAGCTTTTGCTGACCAAGCAAAACGAGGCTTGTCCGCAAGTTTCGACGAGCGGGTGTAGTACAACGGTTAGTATGCGAGTTTTCCAAACTCGAGACAGGGGTTCGATTCCCCTCACCCGCACCAATATTTGATTCTTTGCTTGCAAGGAGTCAAATATTGGTTCTGCTTGCGGAATTGAAGCCAGCAAGCGAGCCACGCGAGCAAAGGGTTCGATAAGCAAAGCCACGCACAGGAACTTGTTCCGAGCATGGCTGCGGGTTATATGGAATATAATGCAAGTCTCTCGCAGGAATTCATTCCGAGAAAGACTGAACATTATATGTAATATTCCCCTCACCCGCACCATAGATTAAGGAGGGGCTGGCCCCTCCAGTAGATAGTAAAACTAAATTTTACTTAGCTACTTCCACCCCCTAAAGCTCAGCTGTGCTTCGTTGTAAATATTCCCTTCACACGTTACCTGCAGCACCCAACACATCTTACGCATGAAAAAACACCTCATAATCATCCCCGGCATTGGCGACGACCATTTTATTTACCGCCTAGGCGTGGTGGCATTTCGCCTACTTGGTTTTAGCCCACAGGTATATGTTTTTGGGTGGGACGACAACGACCCAGAAACATATTCAAAAAAATACATTGCACTTACAGAAACACTTGCCGGGCTAGATGGGCAGCGCTACATACTTGGCGTGAGCGCTGGTGGTTCTGTCGCGAGTACTGTGGCCCTGCTTACGCCAGACCTTGTTACCAAGGTTGTAACGCTATGTGCGCCACTGACGCCCTTCAAAAGCCCCGTTAACCCGCTGCTTGAGGTTTCTTTGCGACAAAACTCTATGCAACTGCAGCAGTACAAGCCGTATGTAGAAAACATCGTGTCGCTGCATGCTCATCGAGATGAAGTAGTGCCTATACAGCTTAGTAAGCCACCACAGATTCAGACACATACTATGCCCAGTATTTTGCACGTGCCTAGCATAGTGTTTGGTTTGACAATATACGCCCCTGTTGTTGCGCACTTCCTTAAACAGAGATAACACTGATATACTACATACCAGAGTTTTTACTGTGCTTTTACCCAAAATCCCAATCCAAGGAGCGTAGTCGACTGAATGGGATTTTGAAAGGAAGAGCATAGGCATAGGCCGAAGCTTTTGCTGAACAAGCAAAACGAGGCTTAGCCGTAAGCTCTGACGTGCCCTGGTAGCTCAGCTGGATAGAGCAGAGGACTTCTAAGCCTAAGGTCGCTGGTTCGAGTCCAGCCCGGGGCACCATCGATTAAGGAGGGGCTGGCCCCTCCGGCAGAAAATAAAAGTAAATTTTACTTTCTGCCTCCACCCCCTAAAGCTCAGCTACGCTTCGTTATAGCAATGAAAGCGAGTCAGGCTTCGATAGCCCTGCTGGGGAACAATATTCCATAAGGAGACCACATGTCTGGACTAGAACAATCGTTTTATATTATTGCTATGATATTTATGGCAATTTCATTATTGCTAATACTGAAACTATTAAAGGCGGTGACCGCTCTTAGTAGCGACGTTACAACCATTCAGCGCACGCTAGATAAACGCCTGAGCGTTGCATCGCATGCACCAAATATTGTTTCTGAAATAGCTTCTGTAGTTCGCGATATTGCCAAAGCTGTAAAATAACTTTATGGCAAAAAAAGAGCAAAACTTTATAGAAAAACTGCAACAAAAGTTTGATACTTTTCAGCAAGCTCATCCAACTGTAGGTTACCCGTACGCAATTATTAAAAAGTATGGCGACGACGAAGCGGGTTACCAAGCTGCCCTTATTGCCTACTACGGCTTTTTGTCTTTTTTCCCGCTACTGATAGTCGCTACCGCTGTTATAGAGCGTTTTGCCCGTAACAGCGTAGAACTACGTGAAGCGTTTATTAAAAGTGTAGCGAGCTACTTTCCTGCTATCGGCCAAAACCTAGCAGATAGCATTAACAGCCCCTCTAGTACAGGTGTGGTGCTGCTTATAGGTATTCTTATTACCCTTTACGGAGCTCGGGGTGTTGCAGACGCAGTACGGCATGCTCTAAACCATGTCTGGGCAGTGCCGAGGCATAAGCGAATCGGGTTTCCAAAGTCAGTTCTGAACAGTTTTACTATGATATTTCTTGGTGGGTTGGGACTTGTAGTATCGGCCGCACTTAGTGGCTATGCGACAAGCGGCGATCACGGCACGCTAGCTAGAGCTGTTATGTGGTTTAGTGGTTTCACACTGTTATTTATTGTGTTTTGGGCCGTATTCACTTTTGCATCGTCCGCCCGAAGA
>JBATPG010000124.1:0-7394 GCA_049291335.1 Saccharimonadales bacterium (SeqCode)
TGGTGTGAACGAATTTCGTCATACCAAAAAAGCGGCAGATGCCGAAGGCAAAGCACAAAAAGAGTTAGCGAAAGCTAAAAAAGAAGCAGAGAAAATGATTGACGATGCGCGCGAAGAAGCACGCAAGTTGGCTGATGACGCTCGCAAAGACGAGCAAACTCGTCGCAACGAATTTAAAGACATCGAAAACCGTCTTGTACAACGAGAAACCAATCTTGACGCCAAGCTGGATGAGATTGACAAGCGTACCGAACGACTCCGCAAGGGCGAAGACGAAGTCGAAGCACTCAAGAACGAAATTCGTGACATACGCGTAAAACAACAAGAAAAGCTAGAAAAAATCGCTAAGCTTAGCAAGTCAGACGCAGCTGAAAAACTTATGCAAATGACTGAGCGCGACATTAAAAACGACCTCACAGGTCTTATCGCTAAGCTACAAAACGAAGCCCGAGATAACGCCGAAGAGGCAGCCGGGCTACTGATTGTTACTGCTATGGAACGCATGGCTAGCGAAGTAACTGCAGAGCGAACCCTTACGAGCGTAAAGCTTGAAGACGAAGAAATGAAGGGCCGGATCATCGGTAAAGAAGGCCGTAACATTCAGGCGTTGCAGCGTGCAACGGGCGTTGACATAATGGTCGACGATACACCTGGCTATATTGTTCTTAGTAGCTTTGACCCTGTTCGTCGCGAAGTGGCCCGTCAGGCTCTGGAGATGTTGCTTAAAGACGGTCGCGTACATCCTGGCCGTATTGAAGAAGTTGTCGAAAAAGCTCAGAAAGCCGTCGAAAAAGACGTTTTGCGTGCTGGCGAAGATGCTGCCCGTGAAGTCGGTGTTCTTGGCGTGCCAAAAGAGCTGCTCCACATGCTTGGTGAACTAAAATATCGTACAAGCTATGGCCAAAACGTGCTTAAGCACAGTACCGAAATGGCTCACATGGCCGGTATGCTTGCCGAAGAACTTGGCGCAGACGTCAAGATTACCAAGTACGCAACTCTTATGCACGATCTTGGCAAGGCACTTACCCACAAAATGGAAGGCAAGCACCACCACATATCTGGTGAAATGCTTCGCAAGTATGGCGCCCCCGAAGAAGTTGCTTTGGCCGCAGAGCAGCACCATGACGACATGGAAACGACTAGTGTTGAGGCCGTTATTGTTCGCGTATGTGACGCTGTGTCGGCTGCTCGCCCTGGAGCACGCAACATTAGCGCCGAGAACTTTAGTGAGCGAATGAAAGAACTCGAAAACATCGCCAATGGCTTTACTGGCATCGAGAAGTCATACGCTATTAGCGCAGGACGTGAAGTTCGGGTCTTTGTGCGACCACAACAGGTCGACGACCTTACGGCTATTCGTTTAGCTCGTGACATCGCTACGAAGATTGAAAGCAGCATGAACTACCCTGGAACAATCAAGGTTAATGTTATCCGCGAAACTCGCGCCATAGAGTTTGCTAAGTAAATAGAGACGATAGTTCTAAGTACACAATCCGTGAAAATGTGATCGCGGGTTGTGTACTTTTTGTGTTGGTACGCGATGTCTAGTACTGTAATCCTCCATGGCATTATTGCGAGCAGGTAAAACTGCTATACTGCTTATGAAGAAGGGTAAAACAATGAGTGCTACATGGACAGTCCGAATAGTGAGCCTGCTACCTGTATTTGCCGTTGGACTCTGGCTTTTTACGGCGACCGTCTCTGCCGAAACGTATAACGTTAACGCATCCGTGCCTTACGATGCGCCTACCCAACTTGCAGTTATTGATTCTCCCGATGATGGGGCTACGTTTAATGATGTCCAGCAAACAATAGCAGGCACGTGCCAAGTGCAGAACCCAGCAACCGTTGTCTCTATCTGGAGAAACGGAAGCGCAATAGGGTCGGCCAGCTGTCAGGGCGGGAGCTTCAGCGTTACGGTAATACTATCAATTGGGCAAAATACGCTCATTGCTAGAACGGCTAACGTAAGTAACATTTACGGTCCCGACAGCCAGCCTAAGACGTTCACAGTGACTACACCAATTCCGGCTAAGTCGTTGCCTCCATCTGTAAACCAGCCCACATCTGCCGAAGACCGAACAGCGGCAACGAATCAGGGCGAACTTTCTGGCTTATCACTCGAAGTTGAAGCACCGTTTTCGCTATTATCAGACAGCAAAGTGGCAACAATACGGATAGTGGTGCAAGGGGGCCAACAACCGTACGTACTGAACGTAAAATGGGGAGACGGGAGCACCGAGTCTCACACGCTGGCAGATCCTGGTACATACGAGTATTCACACACCTACGAGGTAGACAAGACCTACACAGTGTATGCCTATGTGCGAGACGCGGTTGGATCATATACGGAGTACATGTGCGCCGTAGTTTCTGGCAATAAAGTTACGAGCGAACCAACAGAAAAATCAGCTTCTGGCGGTTCCCTGCGGTCTGATTCTGGCTCATGGAGCTATATGGGAATAGTCTGGTACTACTGGCTCGTTATTGCATTTATCATTGTGTTTCTACTATCAAGCTACTGGCTTGGGTATCGTTTAGGCAGAGACCGTTCAGAAGCCGAAGCAAAACAACAAGCAGTGGCAGGAAAAAAGAAAAAGAAGAGAAATAAAAAGAAGTGAAACGTCTAGCCATAATTATTTCTAGCGTGTTAATTGGCCTTGTTGGGGTTTGGGGGTATAGATGGTGGAATAGCCCTGCTGAAACAAAAAATAGCAGTGCCCTCCAGACAGAAAAAAAGGTTCTTGGGACTAAGCGCACATTAGCCCCATGGAACACCCAGTCATTTGCTACTCGGTATCCAAGCGACCTGCGTATCATAACGACCAATGAAATCGCTCACGGCATTACAATAGGACAGTATCTGTTAGGTTCTACAATGCCCAATATAACAGACCAACTTGCGGTAACGGTGGGTGAACTACGCAGCGCTTCACTTGAAGAACTTCCGGCAGTAAAACTACGGCAACAGCGTACAGATGCCTACCTAGAAACTGTTATGCCATTTACACCGCCAGGGGGGCAGGTGTTTAGCGCTGTAGAAGGCTATGAGTTGGCTATGTTCTGGAAAGATGGTTCAAACTACGCTGCTGCTGTGGTTAGTGGTTCTAGCGCCAGAGAAGCAGAGCTACAAGAAGCGCTTGAGGCGGTGGTTACGAACTGGGAGTGGCGATCCTAGTTTTATGGCGATAGGCTGGTACGTACGATATACTAAAAGCATATGCATAAACTTTTGGGAATTGCGACATCGCTTGTGCTCTTTGCAGTAGCTCCAAATAGTACAAATTACACACTGAAAACGTACGACATTGGAACAGGTGGTGGTAGCTCAACAAGCACAAATTATAGCCTGCAAGGTGGCGTTGGTGCTCAATCTGGTGCGTCACAGTCTTCCGCAACTTACAAAGCGCAAAGCGATGGCAGGGGAGTCGTAAACGCTAACGTTCCCCCAGCTCCAACGTTTACCAACCCTTCAAACTACTACAATCAGCTTCGTCTTGTGCTTGCAACAGGCGGTAACCCAACCGACACAAAGTATCTAATTGCTATTAGTACCGACAGTTTTGTCACGACTAATTATGTACAGGTAGACACCAGTATTGGTGGTAGCCAAGCGCTTGTAAATTATCAGACTTACTCGGCGTGGGGTGGTGCCAGCGGGTTCTTAATAACTGGTCTATCACCCTCCACAACATATCAGGTAAAAGTTAAAGCGTTGCAAGGGAAGTTTACTGGCAGTGGATTTGGCCCAGTGGCAACCGCTGCAACAGTGGCGCCTTCGGTTAGCTTTAGCCTTTCCACCACGCTTACAGGAACGCCGCCATTTACCGTCGGATTTACAAGCCTTACAGCTGGAGTGGTAACAACAGGTACAGCAGATGCGCTTATTGGCCTTACTACAAATGCAAACAATGGGGGAGCGATTTACGTGCGAGATACAAATGCGGGGTTGTACAGTACACTTGCCAACTCCACTATTGCGTCTGCATCAGCTGATCTTTCGAGTGCATCTTCAGGGTACGGTGGCCAGATTATCAGTACAGGGCAAGCCAGTGGTGGCCCTTTTGTCGCCCATGCACCTTTTAACGGTGCTTTGAATAACGTAGGAGCGATGTCAGCGACACCTCAACAGCTTTTAACAACTGCAGCACCAATTACCACGGGCACTGGGACATTTCGGCTAAAAGCGAAAGCAGCTGCATTGACGCCAAGTGCGCCAGACTATTCCGACACAGTTACGCTTATTGCTGCAATGAACTTTTAGCGTATAGTGCGTAAAAACACTTCTGTAACGTTGTACATAAGTGTAAAATGTACTTGCATGACATAGCGCTTATGCTACATACTGTATAGCAGATACGTTTTTGTAAAATAAAGGAAGAGAACTACTATGAAAGTTACCTCATTAAGACCATTGCAAGTACGACAAATTGTCTCGCTTGCGTCAGTCGCCGTATACGTTACTGCGATTGCAAGTTATGCCATTGTTGGACTTAGCAGTACAGCATCTGCAGCCGCCCTTTCTCGTGTCCTTGTCCGTTTTGACCGCATGAAAGCTTCAACGGCAACAACAGGCACCGTTTGTGCAAACTCTACTTCAACTGCTCAAACAACAGTTACCGTTACGTTCCCAGCTGGCTATACCGTCAGTACTACAACTGGCAACTGGTCTACTAGTACAACAAACCTAGCATGGCCTGCGACTGCAGTCGCATGGCCGAGCATCGGTGCTACTGCAACAAGCGCAGTGGGACAAGTAGTAACTTTCGCTAGTGGCTCGCTAACCCCTGGTACGCTATACTGTTTTAACTGGACAAACACTGCAGCAGTCACGCTTCCAGCGGCAGGTACCTACACAGGCACCGTTACCACTAGTACTGACACCGCAACATCGTTTGCAACCGCAGCAATTGCCGACGACCAAATCGTCGTTAGCGCTTCTGTAGCGCCATCGTTCACTTTTGCAATTAGCGCAAACACCGACAACCTCGGGCAGCTTTCTACGGGTAGTGTTTCGGTAAGCCCAACACCTCGTACTGCAACAGTAAACACTAACGCTAAAAACGGTTGGTACGTATGGGCAAAAGACGCTAACACCGGTCTAAATTCTGCATCTGCAGCTACAACTATCGCTTCTACTACCCCGGGCACTAACAGCACGCTGGTAGCAGGTACAGAAGGATACAACACCGGAGTAACACAATCACAAGTAGGTGGTTCTGGCAGTATTACCGTTGCTACGCCATTTGTTGGTGGCTCAACTGGTCGCGGTGGTGGTCTTGACACTACGCTACGAACATTAGCATCCTCTACAGGCACTGCTAACACTGCAGTCCTAACGCTGACAAATAACGCATCTATCGGGAGCCTTACGCCTCCGGCAAGTGACTACACTGACACGATTACGGTTGTTGGTGCTGGTCTGTTCTAATAAAAACTAGTTGTATACTGCTTAAACGACCGCCCAATAAAGTGGTCGTTTAAGCATAACAACAGTAGTCAGAGAGCATTGCTTGGTGTACAATTACTGATAATGAGAACAAAAAGGGTGTACGGGGCTCGCATAGTTAGCTATCTGACTTCCGCAGTCATTGCGTTTGCTTTGGTGGCAGTGCCGCTAGTTGCGAATGCGCAGTCAGACGAGGGATTTTCACTTCAGGTCAGCCCGTCTCCTCTTGTTGCTACCGTCAGCCCAGGTACAGATACAACGCTTGAACTTCAGATTCGCAACACTAACTCCTCGAAGCAAGATCTTAAAATGGGCCTCCGTTCGTTCAGTATTGATAAAACATCTGGACAAGTAAAGCTTGGAGATGCAGTTTCTCAAGACGTGCAATCGTTAGTCAGTTTTGCATCGCCTATATTCAGCCTAGATGCTGGGCAAATATTTACACAGCGCATACAAATACAAGCAGATAAAAACGCAGGGTTTAGTTATAACTTTGCAATAACCGTCTCTCAACAAAACCCGCCAAAAGGCTCAAAAGGTCAATCTGCAATAGCTGGCTCGGTTGCCGTGTTTACACTTATAACCGTAGATAAGCCTGGTGCCGAGCGTAAATTTGAGCTAGAGAGCCTCAGTGTAGGTAAAAACAGCTACGAATACTTGCCAGTCGACATAGCTGTTAAGCTAAAAAACACCGGCAATGTTAACGTGCAGCCAACAGGGACGGTGTTTATACAAAGAAATTCAGCCGACACTACACCTCTTGCTGCATTGCCACTGAACGATAGTGGGGGCTTTATTCTTCCTGGGACTTCACGAACGTTTACTGTCTCTTGGAGCGACGGTTTCCCGCACTATGAAACTACCGGGCAAGCAGGAGAAAAAGCCACAAGCAAGCTATCGTGGAAGGGCGGTTCGTTGTCTCAAGTCCGTTTTGGTAAATACGTTGCAAAAGTCGTCGCCATTTACGACGATGGAGAGCGAGACGTGCCTGTTATGGCTGAAGTTAGTTTTTGGGTTATTCCGTGGCGCTTTATGCTGGTTTCGTTGCTGGCAATTGGCATTCTTATTGTCGGCATATTTGTAACAATCCGTTCGGTTGGTCGCACTGCGCGCCGTGCTTCTCAAAAAATAAATCATAAAAATGCCAATCAAAACGTTGATGAAAATAAGTAATATTCGGGTATTGGTCCTTACTTTTCTGCTAGGAATCAGTACACTTCTTATCCCAGTTTCAGCATACGCAGCCAGTGCTCAAGATGCGGGTATTAGCGTTGCCCCTGCGCAACTTGAGTTCAATCTAGACTCAAATATATCTACCCAGACAAAAACAATAGAAATCAGTAACTCGTACGATGTTAGTCAACGACTGAGCGCAGAGTTTCAGGCTATCGACGAATCAGGTGCGCGACTTGTGCCAAACGGGCCACTAGAAAGCTCGTTTGCAAAAACACTAAAACTTTCTGCTACAGATATTCTTGTACCCGCAAAGGGCAAATACACACTACAAATTGCTGTCGACGCCTCCAGTCTTAAGGGGGGCGGGCATTACGCGTCTTTGGTACTAACACAACGCTCAAACTCAGTTTTGCCTCAAGGCTTTAGGTCGGCTATTGCTATAAATCTTTTTGTTATCAAAGACGAAAACATTCGCACGAACCTTACGCTAGTGAGTTCTACGTTTGGTAACACGCCATTTTCGATGCCCTCAACCGCTACTCTAACATTTAAAAATCTAGGTAATACTCATGTTGTGCCTCGTGCAAGCGTTAGCGTGTATGACAAAGATGAACTTGTCAGCAAAGCAGTAGTAAACCAAACATCGGTGCCACTTTTCCCGGACCAACAGGCAAGCTTTACGGGAAAGTTCGACACCTATAAATCCACACTGATTCCTAAAAAGTTGCGTTCTATTGTTGTCTATCGTATCGATGGCTCAGACATACAG
>JBATPG010000125.1:0-8910 GCA_049291335.1 Saccharimonadales bacterium (SeqCode)
GCTATGTGGTCGGCTGCTTCTGGTTGGAATGCGCCAGGTGCATGCAGCAAGCCGAAACGTGCTAAACCTGGTACTGGCAGTTCTATTTGGTCGGTAGTGGTTAATGAGTTCAACATGCTGGTTAAGCGCTAGCCATTGCTGGTGCCAACGCCACAAGGTACTTCGGTGAATACCGCTCTTGCGAGCGGCCACTGCCACCGGCAGTTGTTGCTCTACGAGCAAGCGGACTGCGTCCGCTCTCGCTTTTGGTAGTAAAGGGTTGCTAGAATAACTCATACCGGTTGTTCTCCTGTTTAGATGTAGTTGTCCTTACAGTGTAGAGCAGCCGGCTTTTATATGTTGCGAAGGTGGTGAGTCATTACGAGGGTATTGCAAAAATATTGTAAATATGCTATTATGTGATTATATACAGAGGTGTATACATTATGAGAATAGTACGAACCATTATATTTATCCTCGTTTGCATCGGTCTTATTTGGCTATGTGTGGCTTTGCTTGCACGCGCCTTCTCTGGTGGTAACACTACTACCGTAGAAGAAAAACCAGCTCTCACCACCTACGCCACAACAGATACCGAAGCTCGAATGCTAATCGCTGGCCCTATTATTCAAGATCAAGAGCACCAAAGTCTTCGTATTACTGTAGGACGAGCACAAACTCAAATTGAAGTTCTCACAGGTTATAACGGCCAGGTTGTACGGCAGGGAACATACGCAAACACAGAAAGTAGCTACAAAGAATTTTTAGCTGGCCTTGATCAACTTGGCTTTTCAGAGGGCATTGTTAGCCCAGCAACAGGGGCACAACAAGGAAAATGCCCGCTGGGCAACAGAACGACGTACACGCTTGAAGATGGTTCTACTTTAATAGGCGAAGGCTGGACAACGTCATGTGGTCCTGGCTCGATACGGCTAAATCGTAACCAGATTAGAACGCTTTTTATCAGACAAATACCTGCTAAAGAGTACACAGAGATTACTAAAGACCTAACCATCGTTTAGCGCGCTTTGTGCGCTATTCGCGGTACAATACTTACAATGAATCCCGTTAGCATCTTAACGGTATGTCAGAATGTAGAAGTACCAAGCCCAACGAAATTACACAGTAACTCTAGGAGATTCTATCGGGATGAACAACGTCAAAGCAATTATTTTTGATATCTATGGCGTACTGGGTCTTAACGGCTGGCAGGCTTTTAAACACAAACACTTCGAAAATCGACCAGAAGCATGGGACGCGTTGCGCGATATTGGGCAACAAGTAGATGCCGGCACTATGGAAACACATGAGCTTGTGTCTGCAGTCGCGAAAGTTGCAGGAGTATCGGAGGCCGAAGTAGAGAGGCAATTGGACGACACGGTGCCTAACGAGCCGCTCATAGCATTTATTCGCACGTTGAGACCTTCGTATAAGATAGGCGTGCTGAGCAACGCGAGTAAGCCAGACATTGCGCACCAGATATTTGCCGAAGAAGACCTGGCGCTCTTCGATGCACTCATAACCTCGTACCACGTCGGCTACACCAAGCCAGATGTTAGAATGTTTGACGCAATTTGCAAGCAACTCGGTGTTCGGCCAGAGGAGTGTATTTTTGTAGACGACCAGTTACGTCATTTGGAAGCGGGTCAAAAAGTATGCATGAAAACGGTGCAATACGAATCTGTGCAACAAACCATAGACGATGTTTCGAGGCTACTTAGTAATGATTAAGGCAATTATATATGATTGTTTCGGTGTGCTTATCACCGATAGACTACAAGAACTGCGTGATGAAGTCGCCGAGCTAGACCCATCGGCCGCAAATGAGATGATGGAACTAATTCGGGCTGTAAACAAGGGTATACTTGAGCCAGAAGTGACTCGCCCGCAAATTGCTGCCTTGTGCGGGATGAGTGTAGACGAATATCGTGCCTATATTGTCAGTGGCGAAGGGAAAAACGAGCCACTTTTTCGGCACATCGAAACGCTCAAGCCGCTGTACAAAATAGGTATGCTGAGCAACATCGGCAAGCGTAGCCTTGAAAATAGATTTTCGGCGGAAGAACTTGCAAAATATTTTGATGCAGTCGTCGCCTCTGGCGATATTGGCTACGCCAAACCAGAGCTAGAGGCCTACCGCATTGCGGTGGAGCGACTTGGGGTAGAGCCTGGCGAGGCAATATTTATTGATGACAGAGCAGTGTTTTGTGCTGCAGCAGAGCAGGCGGGTTTGCAGGCTATTGAGTATGCCGATTTTGCACAGTATAAGCGCGAGCTTACCGAGCTACTTGCTTTGCTTACATAAGCAACAGTTTTTTTGTTTTTGGCTGTGCCAAAAGCTTACACTTACTTTTGTCACGCAAAAGTAACAAAACGTGCCGGCATGCTCCATCATCTTGGTAGACCACTAGTAAAAACCACAATCGCCTGCGGAACTCCTCGACTTTAGACTTAAGGTCAGTCTAAAGACTCGTCAAACAATCCTCGGCTGGTTAGATTGTGTTTTATTACAATGTTCTAGCCATGATGACTCCGAAATGCCGTAACTCCAACCCCATGTCTGCCAATGAGTCTGGTTATGTGCGCTTTGCGACCCCCGGCAATTCTGGAGACTCATGGCTGTACTGTTGTTCAAAACTACAACTTACCCGCAAGGGTCAGGCAACTTGTTTGAGAGCGTAGCTCGAGTTGTTGGTCTGGTTGTAGTCTTTGACAACACGTAAACCAAGAGCTGGAAGCTTGCCGAGGCCTTTTGTTACTTTTGGGCCGCAAAAGTAAGTGCTATTTCTTGATAAGAAAAACAAAGTGAAAAGTTTTCACGGAGTTTTCACACATCTGTTACCGATCATTTCACAGACTTTTCACAGCCGATTTGGCCTTAGCGTGCTGAGCCTATGCGTAGGGTAATGCGCTTGTCTGAACCAGATGCCTTTTGCAGCTTCGGTAGTTGCATGCGCAGTGTGCCGATAAGGCTAGAATTTGGGGCATAGACTACAATTGTGTTGTCTCTCATTTGCACGTGTACATCGCAGTCATAGTGGCGCCGAACGTAGTCTTTAATGGCCGTAACTTCGGGAGGTACGTCGAAATCTCGTTTTCCTAAAATTGAGTTGAGTGAATCCATGCCTCTATTTTCGCAGACTTCAAGCAACTTCACAAAATACATCCTTGCTACAATGTGTACATGCCAGAATTACCCGAAGTCGAAACGGTACGAATTGGTCTGCAAGGGCTTATTGTTGGCAAGACGATTGAAAGCGTAACCGTGTATGAGTCAAAAAGCCTGCCGGCACCGCCCCATGATGTAGCCGCGTTTGTACGCGGTGCAACCATTACTGCCATTTCGCGCCGTGCGAAGGTACTCTTAGTTCAGCTTTCTACGAACTACACATTTGTTATTCATTTAAAAATGACGGGCCAACTCGTGTACCGCGGTGAGTCAAATTTTGGCGCTGGACACCCTAACGATAGCCTTATAGGCGAGCTACCCGACCGCTCTACGCGTGTCTCATTGCAGCTTAGTAACGGGGGTGTTTTGTACTTTAACGACCAAAGAAAGTTTGGTTGGATAAAACTATTTCCAACCACAGAAATACCGTTTATAGATTTTATGCAGGCTTATGGACCAGAGCCACTAGAGGCTGCATTTACGACAGATGTGTTGTATGATCGGTTACAACGACGACGCAGAACAAACATTAAAGCCGCTCTGCTCGACCAAACGGTTCTAGCTGGTATTGGCAATATTTATGCAGATGAAGCGCTGTGGGGGGCTAAAATTTACCCTAAAACGCTCGTACAAGAACTAACAAAAAAGCAAGTTGATTTGCTATGGCAAGAAATACGGTTTGTCTTGGCGCTATCCATAGAAAAGGGCGGTAGTACCGACAGAAATTATGTAAACGCCGAAGGTAAGCGGGGTAGTTACATAGATTTTGCGCGTGTCTTTAGGCGTGAGGGTAAAGACTGCCCTCGCTGTGGCTCGGAAATTATTAAAATGCGCGTTGCTGGTCGCGGCACGCACATATGTCCAACCTGCCAAGTTCTTTAAACTACGTAAGTTTTTTGAGCGTATCGAGTACCACTAGCTGACTTGGAACGCGGTATCCTGCGCTGGTAATGCCTCGACCAACTTTAATCGACCATGTGTTTGGCGGCACAGACTTAAACATATCCTCGTCGGTTGTGTCGTCTCCTATGCACAGTACGAAGTCGTGGTCTTTAATAAGCCATTCTTGTGCAATTCGGCCTTTGTTTATTTCTGTAGGGAGTATCTCGACAACTTTGTTACCCTCTTTAAAGGTTAGGTTATATTCTTTTACTATAGGCTTGGTAAGCCGCTTAAGAGCTACCAGGTGCTTTTGTGCATAAAATGGCGAGGCGTTTCTATAGTGCCATACAAGAGCCCAGCTCTTTTTTTCAGTAAATGCACCAGGCGTAAGGTCGCTATAATAGTTGAATAGTCCCAGTACGTCAGGTTGCCAGTCTAGGGGCGCCGAACTTGTTTTGTGCCAGTTTTTGCCACCTTTACGCCTAAATAATGCGCCATGTTCAGCAGCAAGACCCATGTGTAAGCTTCCAAACCATGTCTGCAGATAGTCTTTGTCTCTACCGCTAACTATAACGACATCGTTGCGAGGGTCTTTCGTAAGCTGTTTTATAAACGCCAGAAGTTCTTTTGAAGGCTTAGCGTCGCCTGGGTGTTTCGCAAAAGGCACAAGTGTACCGTCGTAGTCGAGAAGCAGCAACCGTTTGTCGGCTGCTTTGAACTCTTTTTTCATGCGAGAAATTACTTTGGGGTTCAGCGTTTTGGTTCTAGGAGTTGAAGGTATTGCGACAGGTTTTTCTAGTGTGGTAATAAACGAGTCTACCCACCGGTCTACGTCGAAGTGCTTAATGTGCCTTTCCATGTTTGCTGTTCGTCTACGTAGTTCCGATTTTGGGAGCGTCAGCGCTTTTTGCAAGCCATCAACCAGGCTTTTTGGCCGTTTGGGGTTAACTAAAATTGCATCTTTTAACTCTTCGGCTGCACCGGCAGTTTCGCTAAGCACTAGCACTCCATCGTGTTTAGTCGCACTGGCGATAAACTCTTTGGCGACAAGGTTCATGCCGTCACGTATGGGCGCAATAAACGCCACATCGGCTCTACGGTACAGGGCAGCATACTGCGCAAACGGGAAAGAATCAAAACGGGCATCTATAGGTTGCCAGGCTTTTGTGCCAAATTCTTTGTTAATGTCGACGACTAATTTCTCAATATCTTCTCGAAGCTTTTTATAGACTTCAATTTCGCCACGGGAGGGCATGGCTATCATGGCTAGAATTACTTTGCCACGGAGCTCTTTGTGAGTGCGCAGTAACGTTTGGTAGGCCCTTAGGCGTTCTACCAAACCTTTGGTGGGGTCCATGCGGTCGCTAATAAGTATTACTTTCATGCCACGATATTTCCATTGCAATCGTCGGTATTCTTTGGCAACTTCAAGCGTGTTGGTGGCTTTCGAAAAGGCATCGTAGTCTATGCTTATCGGAAAGTCAGTCACTTTTACTGCTCTATCGGGGAGTAGCACTTTTTCGGTGCCTACACGGCCAATTTTAGCCTGAGTGCAGCACGCCAAGAAGTGTTTAACGTAGCTTGGTGTGTGCATGCCTACAACGTCAGCACCTAGTGTGCCACGGAGTAGCTTGTTTGCATAGGATGTTTTAAACAGGTGCTTAATTGCGGGAAAGGGAATGTGTAAGAAGAAGCCAATTTTACCTTTAGGCCTCGATATTCGTATGCGTTCTGGAACCAGCATTAACTGATAATCATGCACCCAAATAGTGTCTTTTGTGGTACTTAAACTAAGTGTGGTGTCGGCGTATAGTCTGTTGACAGAGACATATTCTTTCCAATTTTGCTCGGTGTCACCATGGCTAATTTCCATATCGTGGAACAGGGGCCATAGCACCCCATTGCTGTAGCCATTATAAAATCTGTCGAGTTGTTTACGCGTAAGAAATATAGGGTGGCAGTTACGCTTTTTAAGTTCGCGGGTAATGTCGCGTTTTTCTTGCTCGGTGACATCTTCTTCGGCTAGACCGGGCCAGCCAATCCACAAGCTGTTGCGTTTGGAAGTAAAAGAGCTAAGGGCCGTGGCTAGGCCACCATTACTTTGGGTATAGCTCAGCTTGCCATCAATTTTTTTGACCGTGACAGGTAAGCGGTTTGAAACAATAACTCTTTTTCCCATAAGATTATGACTATTGTACACCACCGAAGACTTCGCTCAGTAACCCAGCTTACATTCGCTACGCACCAACCGGTGTCATACCGTATACTAAAATGATGATATGGTGTGTAACTGGCGACAATGATGCTTCCCGTAGCGCTGAGGTAGCTCGGATGCTTAGTGAGTTTGTGGCACGATATGGCGATATGGCTGTAGAACGGCTTGATGCCGAAGAAGTCAGCTATGAACGTATACAAGAAGCTGTCTCAAGCATGCCATTTTTGGTAGAACGCAAACTTGTCGTACTGCGTCAGCCGAGTCAAAACAAAGAGTTTGTTGAAGGTTTTGAGGCATGGATAACTGCGGTGCCCGACGAAACAGACGTACTAATAATTGAGCCCAAGCTCGACCGACGTAGCGTGTATTTTAAGCAGCTTAAAAAATATACCGAGTTCAAAGATTTTACTGCCTTAGACACAAATGCGCTTGTGGCCTATGCCGTTAGTTACGCTTCGAAGCAGCAGGGTTTACTATCTAACGCCAACGCGCGCATACTTGTCGACCGTATTGGGCCCAACCAACTACAGCTAGAGCATGAGCTAGACAAGCTTGTAGCGTTTGAGCCTACTATAACTTCAGACAGTATCAAACGACTTACTGAAGCATCACCACAAAGCAACATCTTTGACCTTATACAAGCCACCTTTAGCGGTAACGGGAAGTATGCCCTGAGGCTGTATGAAGAACAACGAGCACTTGGAGTAGAGCCGCAGCAAATTATTGCTATGTTGGCTTGGCAGCTACATTTGTTGGCGCTTGCTAAAACAGGGGCGGGTAAAACAGCTGACACCATAGCTCGCGATGCCAAACTCAACCCATTTATTGTTAAAAAATCGCAAATTTTAGCTACCAATGTCGGTTTACGCGACTTGCAATCCTCTGTTCAAGAACTTCGCGAGCTCAGCATGCGACTAAAGCGAGAAAGCATGTCGGCTGACGAGGTAATAAGGTACTTTATCGTGTCCTTGTCTACGCGTTAAGTCCAAACTTATTTTGTAAGACAGTACCCATGGGTGCCTGAGCGACGAGTAGATATAAAAAGCGCCGCGTAGTGCGGCGCATAGTACTATGTAAGGAATTTGCTGGTGCTACTTTTTGGTAGCTGGCTTCTTGGCAGGGGCTTTCTTTGCAACAGCTTTTGCAGGTGCTTTTGCTTTTGCAGCTGTAGTTTTTGCGGCGCCACCGGTAGCTTTTTTGGCGTTGCGAGCAGCTTGAGCCTTTTTGCGAGCAGCTTTGTTCTTGTGAATTACACCTTTTTTAGCGGCCTTGTCGAGTTCGCTTTGAACTTGGTCGAGTGCTTTAACGGCTTTTTTGCTGTCGTTAGTGGCAACGATTTTAGTAAATGACTTAATGGCCTCTTTTAGGCTTCGTTTTGTCTTGCTGTTACGAATAGCAGCCTTGTTTGAGACTTTTACGCGCTTTTTTGCAGATTTGATAATTGGCATGAATATTCCTTTTACTTCCGTTATAGATATAACATTAGTGTTAATAATTTGTCTTACGACAACTATACAACAGAGGTGCTATGTCTGTAAAGGGGCCTAGGTATACTTTTTGCTTGCTCAAAGGGGTTAATTATGGGTTTGCGGGCTATTGCTGCTTATGGTATTATGTCACCAGAAACCCTATACATAAAAATACACAAAAAAATGCAAGAATCGCAAAACGAACTGGTAGCAAAGCTAAAAGACGCACAAAATGTGCTAGTTACTGTTAGTCACGACCCCTCGGTAGACCAACTTTCTGCCGCTATCGGTCTAACGGTCGCGCTAAATAACCTCAACAAGCACGCTTCAGCGGTGTTTAGCGGGCAAGTACCGAGCACAATGGAGTTTTTGCAGCCCGAAGAAACACTCGAAAAAAACACCGACAGTCTGCGTGATTTTATTATTGCCCTAGACAAATCTAAGGCCGACAAGCTCCGCTACAAGGTTGAAGACAGCGTTGTTCGTATATTTATAACGCCGTACAAAACGTCTATTTCACAAGATGACCTTGAGTTCAGCCAAGGAGATTTTAACGTTGATGTTGTAGTTGCTCTTGGCGTTCAAGCACAGCAAGACCTTGATGATGCCATTCAGGCGCATGGCCGGATACTGCATGATGCTGTTGTCGCAACTGTTACGCTTGATGGCCAGTCTGACCTTGGAACTTTGCATGTCAGTGGTAACGGCTCAACTAGCCTGTCTGAGTTGGTTACGGACATGCTGACGCAGCTTGATAAAAAAGTTATCGACACCCAAGCGGCCACTGCGCTTTTAACAGGTATAGTAGCCGTAACAGAACGCTTTAGTAACAGCAGCACAACACCAAAAACAATGAGTATTAGCTCGGCATTGATGGCGGCAGGAGCTAACCAGCAATTGATTGCTAGCGAGCTTGAGGCTGAACCTGAACCTTTAGAAGAAACGACGCTTCCTCTAGTAGAAGACGAGTTTGATGCCGATATTCACATTGACGAAACGGGCACGCTTGCGATTTCACATGACAAAGATGACGAAAGAGTCGTCGATGAAGCAGAGGCTAACCGAAATTCTGCAGTAGAAAATGACTTTGTTCCACCTTTGCCAGACCTTGAACCTCAACCTGAACCTGGGCCACAAGTGGCAGTCGATACAAACGGCAATTTAACTGGAGCAACCAGCCAGGCCTACCCAAATAT
>JBATPG010000126.1:0-5693 GCA_049291335.1 Saccharimonadales bacterium (SeqCode)
GTATAGATCATTATCTTGCCAAAGAAACCGCTCAGAACATACTTACCTTTCGATTTCGCAATCCACTGTTTCAGTCAATTTGGAACGCTCGACATATCGAGAAAATTCACATTGCCGCCTATGAAACCATTGGCATAGAGGGCCGCGTAGACTTTTATGAACAAACCGGTGCGTTACGAGACATTCTGCAAAGTCACCTTATGCAACTTATGGCGTTAATAACTATGGAAGCACCAGCAAAGTTAGATAGCCCGAACATACATAAAGCAAAGCTACGTGTTCTGGAAAGTGTCGAGCCGATCGCCGCTAGCGATGTTACGACTAAGGCGTTTCGTGCGCAATACGACACCTACGAAACTGAGGTTGGCCACCAAACGACGACCGAAACGTTTGCCCGGCTACACCTTTCTGTAGACAACGAACAATGGCGCGGCGTTGATATTTGCCTAGAAACTGGTAAGGCGCTCGCTAACAAAGCTACTGAAATTACTGTCTATTTCCGCGGCACTAGCGAAGAAGCCCCCACAAACGCACTTATTTTTCGCATACAGCCCCGAGAAGGCATCACGTTGCTACTACAAGCTAAACAGCCCGGTCTACATAACGACACTGACGTGGTTGAGATGGACTTCGACTATGACAAATCGTTTGGGAACAGCATCGATGCCTACGAACGGGTTATTGTAGATGCCATACGTGGTGACCAAGCTTTGTTTGCCTCCGCCCCTGAAGTTATGGCTTCTTGGCGTATCGTTGAGCATGTCTTACAAGACTGGACAAAACACCAGGACAACATTGCAATATACGAGTCTGGCACCCCTCCAGCAGATTTGTAAGATTTTTTACAAAAAGGGTATTGTGCTTACCCTTAAGCAGGACTATAATTACTGCATAAACACTAGCAATAAACGGGGTAAAATGAAAGTACTAATGCTCGGGTGGGAACTGCCTCCTCACTATGTGGGTGGGATGGGTATCGTCTGTGATCAGCTAACCCGCCAAATGTCCAAAGACGGCGCTGACATCGAGTTTGTGCTCCCCTTTTATGCCGACTTCTCGCATATCAAACACATGAAAGTAACTGCTGCCAGCTCGCAAGACGCGGTTACTCTTATGAGTAGTGGCGGCACCTACGATTCTATGCACTACGAAGTGAAAACAAAGGCTGGAAAACGAGAAATACGCAATTTGTACGACCAAGTACACGCGTTCGCTCACGACGTTAGCCAGTTGGTGCAATATGGCGAATACGACGTTATTCATGCGCACGACTGGCTCACGTTGCGCGCCGGCATAGAGGCAAAGCGCGTCTCGGGCTTGCCACTGTTTGTACATATACACGCCACAGAATACGACAGAGCCGGCGGAAATGCTGGTAATCCAATGGTTCGAAACATCGAATATGTAGGCCTGCACATGGCTGACCATATTTTTGCGGTAAGTGAGCGTACGAAACTAACAATAATTCGCGAATACGACATCCCGGCCGACAAAATTACCGTAGCAGAAAATGTTATGGAATTTCCGCCAGAACTACTGTCCGAACAACATGAAACATATGTGTACCTAGAAGCCATGAGGGCCAAGGGCTACAAAATTGTTGTAAACGCTGGCCGTATGACCGTTCAAAAAGGGATTAACCACCTTTTGCAGGCTGCGCGTTATGTTGTAGACCGCAACCCAAAAACCATCTTTTTGTTTGTCGGGGGTGGTGAACAAATTCCCGAACTGATCGAAGAAGCCGCCAGTCTTGGCCTTGCCGGCAACGTAATATTTACCGGCCGCGTTGAAGGCATTGGAAAACAATGGCGAGACGCCTTTAGGGTTTCTGACCTTTTTGTCATGCCATCGGTTTCAGAACCACTTGGACTTGTACCGTACGAAGCAATTGCGTACGGCGCGCCTGCGCTAATTTCTAAGCAGTCGGGCATAAGCGAAATATTAACAAATGTACTTAAAGTAGATTTTTGGGATACCCATGAAATGGCAAACCAAATTTGCGCCGTACTTGAAAACGACAATCTAAAACATGACCTGCTGACAAACGCGCAGGCTGAACAATCAAAACTAACATGGGCTCCGATTTCTGATCGCATACATCATGCTTACCGAAATGTGCTCAAACAGAAGCATGGGGTTTACGCATGAGCGAGAAGCGCGCAATAGTACTGTATTTACACGTCCATCAACCATATAGAGTTCGCCACTACACCATCTTTGACGCTGGCAAAAACCACGATTATTTTGATGCACCGTCTGGCTCCCGTGAAGACAACATCGCCATTTTGCATAAAGTAGCCGAAAAGTCGTACCTACCTACCAACGAGCACTTGCAACGTATGCTCGAACAACACCCCGATTTTAAGGTCTCGTTGTCTATTACTGGTACTATTTTAGAACAGTTCGAACGCTACGCTCCACATGTACTTGAAAGTTTCCAAAAACTTGTCGCGACAGGTCGGGTAGAAATTGTTGCCGAAACTTTCCACCATTCACTAGCCTTCTTTTATGACCGTGACGAATTTGAACGCCAAGTTACTATGCACCGTGAAATGGTGCAACGTTTGTTTGGCCAAACTCCAACCGCTTTTCGCAATACAGAGCTAAGCTATAACAACGACCTTGCCTTTTGGGCCGACAAGGCTGGATACAAGGCAATACTCAGCGAAGGTTGGGACCCAGTGCTTGACTGGCGAAGCCCAAACTTCTTGTATAGGCCAGCCTATACCGAGAACATCAAACTGCTAACGAAAAACTATAAGCTTAGTGACGATATCGCTTTTCGCTTTAGTAACAAAGAGTGGGAAGAGCATCCCCTTAATGTTGATAAATACCTCGACTGGGTTAACACCTCGTGGGACCAGCCACTGATTAACCTGTTTATGGACTACGAAACATTTGGTGAGCACCAATGGGCCGACAGTGGCATCTTTGGCTTCTTAGAGGCACTCCCCGGCGCATGGTTAAGCCATGAAAACCACACATTTATGACTGTGAGTGAAGCTGCGGACAGCTATGAACCGGTCGATGTTATCGACTGCCCACAAACCATCACGTGGGCTGACACAGAGCGCGACTTAACAGCCTGGCTTGGTAATTCTATGCAACAAGGGGCCATCCACTCACTCTACGCTCTACGTGACGCTGTGCATGAAACCAACGATCTAACTATCATTGACGACTGGCGAAAACTACAAACAAGCGACCACTTTTACTACATGTGTACTAAGTACTTTAACGACGGTGATGTACATGCCTACTTTAGCCCGTACACTTCTCCTTATGAAGCCTTTATGTCCTTTATGAACGCCTACCACGACCTAAAGTATCGCATTAGTGAACGTGGAGTCGAGGTTTAGTATGACGCGGCGGGCAAAACGACGGAGAACCACTAATGGGTAGGCCTGTTATACTCGGTAACGGTAGTCTGACAGTTGGCTTAAACGAGCTTGGTTTGGTACATGATTTTTACTACCCGTATGTTGGCTTAGACAATCTTACCACCGCCAGAAGTATGCACCACAAAATTGGCGTACACATAGACGGTGCTTTTTCTTGGCTCGATGACGGTTCATGGCAAACATCAGTCACGTTTGATGACAACGCCCTCATAAGCGAAGTACATGCGGTACATAATGACCTTGGGATTGAACTAGAGCTGCATGACTTTGTTGACTCAGAATACAATGCTTTTGCCCGACAAATTTCTGTAATTAACAAGCGTGACACGCCACGAGCCTTACGGCTCTTTATGCACCAAGTGTTTGAAATATCTCGTGCAGGACGTGCCGACACCGCCCTTTTTGTACCCGAAACAAACTACATCTTAGATTATAAAGGTCGCTGCAGCTTGCTTATACATAGTCGCACAGAAGACGGTACGCCATTTGACCAATACAGCGTGGGTAATTACGGCATCGAAGGAAAGCAAGGCACCTGGAAGGACGCTGAAGACGGCATATTGTCTGCCAACGCCGTGGAACACGGCGGTGTAGATTCTGTGATTGCGCATACACTAGAACTTGGCCCTAACGATTCAGTAAAGGTTGACTATTGGATCATAGGCGCTGATTCGCAGTTCAATGCAGAGCGAATTCATGCAACGTTTGTTGCTGAATCTTTGGCTACCAGAATGGAAAAAACTCGCAAACATTGGCATGAGTGGATTGATATTGCAAAGCCATCTATTGTCCACCTGCCAGACAAAGAGCAACTAGCTATACGTAAATCGTTGATGGTTATTAAAGCCCACACCGACAGGCGTGGCGGTGTCATAGCAAGCTGCGACTCTAGCATTTATAACTTTGGCCGGGATTACTACAGCTATGTATGGCCAAGAGACGGCGCCTATGTCATGTGGCCACTGATTCGACTTGGCTATACTAAAGAGCCTAAGCGCTTCTTTGCGTTCTGCCGCGACATAATGCACCCAGACGGATATATGATGCACAAGTACCAGCCAGACAAGGCTATTGGGAGCACGTGGCACCCTCTCGTTCACGGTAAACAAACAGAACTCGCCATACAAGAAGACGAGACGGCAATTATACTGTACATGCTCTCTGAGTTTTACGCTGCTACCGAAGACAAAGAATTCATTGGCAGCCTCTATGCCACCATGATTCAGCCGATGGGTAACTTTTTGGCGACTTTTATTGATGAACAAACCGGTTTGCCACATGCTAGCTATGACCTTTGGGAAGAAAAATTCTCAACAAGTACGTACACGACTGCTCTAGTGCATAGAGCCCTCATAGAAGCGGCCAAGTTTGCTGAAATGTTTGAATATCCCGACGATGCGGTTCTGTGGGAAAGTATTGCGAATCAAATAGAAACAAATAGCAAAATATTTTTCGACCAAGAGCGCGGCGCTTTGCGCAAAGGCTTTTTGTTACAGGCTGATGGTTCTTTGCAATTTGACAACACGCTCGATGTTTCTTCAGCCTACGGGGCAATGATGTTTGCCGGCAAGGCGTTTGGCCCGGTTCATATTCGATCCACATACGACACTATCGAAAACTCACTGCTAAACACATCTCCTTCGGGCGGCTCCCCACGCTATGAACACGATAACTACTTTGCCTCTGACCCTCCATATCTTGGAAACCCATGGTTTGTTACTACCCTTTGGATAGCACAATACTATATACAGGTTAACCGTATCTCAGACGCAGAATCACTGGTTCATTGGACGATGAATCATCAGTTGCCCAGTGGCATTTTAAGCGAACAAGTAAACCCTAGTACTGGTGAAGCCTGCTCTGTAACACCACTTGTTTGGAGCCACGCTGAGCTTATAAATATACTACTCGATCTTCGCGACCCCGAAGACTAGGCAGAATAACTAAACTCAAACAAAAAAGACTCGTGATTTCTCATGAGCCTTTTTCTTATATAAGCGAGAAAGTTACTTCTTAGGTTTAACTTCGTTGCGACCAAGGTTTTTCTTGGTTTCAGTAAAGATAACATGCTTGCGCAGTTTCTTGCTGTACTTACGAAGACTAAGCTTCTCGGGAGTGTTCATGGTGTTTTTACTTGTGTAGTAAATACGCTCACCAGACTCTTCACTCACGAGTCCTATCAACTTACGCTTTTCACCTTTTTTTGCCATATGGTCTTGAGTATAGCAAATTGCTCCGTATCTGTAAAGCAACGATCTTGTCATAAAATAAAAAGCCGAGGGATCAGCTCGA
>JBATPG010000127.1:0-6093 GCA_049291335.1 Saccharimonadales bacterium (SeqCode)
TCTATGGGCTTGATCCAGCCTTGGGAATACACCAATACTCCGAATATGATTACGAGTATCAAGATTAGGATGGAGATGAACAGTCGTTTTCTTCCCATGAATGACAGTATACGATACTGTTGGCACAATAGGCTGTATGCCTCTTAAGTCACTGATTAACTCATGAATATTTGCCCGAAATATTGTCATAGGAGAGTCGTGCTCGGTCTCTACTTTAGGTCCTATAGACCAGTTATGATAAGAAATATCTCCAAAATCGATTCCTCCCCATGCTCTCAGGAGTACGCTACCAGTTTGCTTATGGTTTATGTCTTCAAACGGGACTTCTAACCCATCGCTTAGTTCAAGCAATTCGTTAATAAATGGAGCTGTGGTTTTTGCAAGATTATCCAAAACACTGTCAGTAATTGATCGTGGGCCAAAACTATATAGTTCAATACTTCCTGAGCATTCTACAGTGCTCTCAAGTATATCTGCGATTTGCCTAGCGGCGTAGGACTTGACTGAGCCT
Source organism: Saccharimonadales bacterium (SeqCode) (assembly GCA_049291335.1). GTDB lineage: Bacteria > Patescibacteriota > Saccharimonadia > Saccharimonadales > UBA4665 > JAGXIT01. Next base: position 512 of record JBATPG010000127.1, read on the forward strand.
GACATAACCTGACTATAACAGAGGCGATATAGATGTCAACAACGAAACTGAGAGGTGAACATCCCCTCTCAGCGCGCAGGCAAAATGGAATACATTTTGTCTCGGGCTGCTCTTCCCGACACACCAAAAGCAATAATTAGAAGTCGATGCCTTTGTTGGCGAGGAACTTGTCGTCGAAGTGGTGTTTTACTTTGGTCATGTTTGTAGCAATGTCTACGTGCTCTAGTAGTTTTTTGGGGAAGTCTCTGCCCGTTAGGCATAGACTAGTTTTTGGGTGTTTGTCGGCAATAAGCTTGGCTAGCTGGTCGGTGGTGATTAGGCCGTCGTGGGCGGCGTTGTTTATTTCGTCGCAAATAACAAGGTTGTACTCGCCAGAGGTGGCGCACTGGTAGGCAATGTCATACGTTTCTCGGGCGGCTTGCTTGTGCTGTTCTTCGCTAATGCCCTTTTCGCTAAGGTCGCCAGCGTCATAAAAGCCCTTACCACCCTTGTAAAAATAGAGATCATCCTTAAAAACAGGCAAAATGTCGCGTATAAAAGCGTGTTCGCCTACGCCCCAATACTTAATAAACTGTACAAATGCCACCTTCCAGCGATTGCCAAGAGCGCGCGCCATGAGGCCTACTGCGGCAGAGGTTTTGCCCTTGCCTTCGCCGGTGTACGCCAGCACGACTGATTCTTTGGTGTCAAAATCTTCAAAACTCATATGTAGTTTAGTATGTCATTCTAACCAGCAGAAGGCAATTTTGTGCTGTCTTCAAGGGTTGCGCGCCAGTCCGTTACTCGGGCAATAAAGAATGCTAAGCGGTGTCTGCGAATTTCGTCTCGCCCCACGGCTGCCTCTTCGTTAGGTCTACGTAACTTGCCGCTGACCGCCTTGGACCTGTGCATTGAGGCATTGTGCCTAAAAGTTGCTTGTAGTGTGGCGTGAGTTGGGTCTGAACTTAGAGCTTCTTCGGTCGCGGGGTCGAATGTTGCGTCGAAGTCGTATCGCTTTTTGAAGTATGTCAGAATTAGGCTTTCTGGGCTAAGACTCTTGGTGCCAAGTTGGTCTAGTGCATGTTCATCCTCTGCAACATGAAGCTCTACCGAACCGTCGGTAGCTGCTGTTCCTAAAGTTTCAAGTGCAACTGCGTATACTTCAGGGTGCCGAAAAATTCTTCGGTTAAGGGTTTCTATTGCTATTGTTGCCTGATCACCCGAGCTTGTGTCGCTAACGAGTTTTGGTCTGTCGAAGCCTCCAGCCATGCAATTCTCCCTTACTTATGACTACAAGTATAACAACAGGGGTGTCAATTTCTGTAAGATAGTTTATTATCTTTCGATTTTTAGCCTTTTAGTAGGCGGTCTATGGTTGGGCGGTCAAAACCTACTATAATGCTGCCGTCTATATCTATGACAGGTATACCCATTTGGCCTGACTTTTCAACAGACTCTGCGGCATATTTGGGGTCGGCGTCTACATCTTTTTCGACATACTCAACACCAATACTGTTCAAATACTGTTTGGCGGCATGGCAAAAACCACACCATGGGGCTGAATATACGGTTACTTGCTTAACGTCTGACATGCTAAAGTCCTTTCTGATGAAAATAAACTAAATATCTTTTACTATACAAAGTATACCATGAATATAAACGTATTTTTGTAATACTGTTTACACTTTCGCAGCTCTCTGTTAAACTTGTAAAGAAATATATGGGTATCGTAATTACTACAGACTGCACCGCCGCCTGTTCCCTTCGCATGAGGGGTTCTCATGTTTAACATTTTTGCATCGGGAGACCGTGGTGTCCCACTTGCTGCAGAGCCTGTTGGTACATTTCTAGGCTTATCAATCACCAACTCTATGGTGTTTGGCATGCTAATGGCGGCAATTGTCGTTGGTCTGTTTGCTTGGGGCGCCCAGAAAAGTGTTGCTCGGCCAAACTCGAAACTAGCCTTTGCTATAGAAAGCATATTTGAGTTTGTCGTTGGCTTGGGCGAGGAAAACCTTGGCAGTCGTGCAAAGGCAATACGGTTTATGCCATTACTTTTTACACTGTTTATTTTTATTTTGTTTAGCAACTTGTTTGCTCTTGTTCCCGGGGTAGGTACTATAAACATTGCAGTCGAAGGCGAAACGGTGCCACTACTGCGCGCCTTTACAGCAGACCTCAATGCTACGCTTGCTCTGGCTATTTTGACCATAGGTACAATACAGGTGGTCGCGCTACGCGAACTTGGGCTCAAGAAGCACTTCCAGCACTATTTTACGAACAAGCCATGGAACCCTTTCAATATGTTCATGGGGCTGGTAGAGGTTATGGGCGAATTTATTCGCATATTAACGCTTAGCATGCGTCTTTTTGGTGTTATTTACGCCGGTGAAGTGCTTATACATGTGGTTGGCCAGTTGGCTGGCAATTTTGGCTGGGCGGCTACCTTCCCTATTTACCTACTAGAAGTATTCTTTGGCGTTATTCAGGCGTACCTATTTATGATGCTCAGTATGGTCTACTTGGGCATTGCGACACATACCGAAGACCATGAACCCGATCACTCAAAAGATGCACCCTTAAGCAGTGCGGCAATGAGTGATAGCAAAGCGTAATTAATTAAGTTGATTATAAATTAAAGGAGTAATAACATAATGGAATTCAGTACAGAATTTATCAAGGGATTTACAATCGCAGTAGGTGCTTTTGGCCCCGCACTCGGTGTTGGTCTTATTGGTGCAAGCGCAGTAAAAGCTGTTGGTCGTAACCCAGAAGCACAAAGCAAAATTCTTTCCACCGCCTTCATCATGGCTGGTTTAGTAGACGCAGTGTTGGCGTTTATACTACTCGTTGTTTTCACTACGTAAGAAAGGTAAAGTCCCTACCCCATGAACCTATTAACACAATTTGCGTCCACAGAGACTGCCGAGAAAGCGAGCGGCATTGCAGCCCTCGGTCTAGACTTTAAGGCGTTTCTATTTCAGCTCATAACCTTTGTTTTGGTTTTGTTGCTGCTTAAAAAGTTTGTGTACGGTAAGCTTGTTGCCACCCTCGACGAACGGCGTAACGCTGTTATCGATAGTCTTGATAGTGCTAAAGAGGCCGCTAAAGAGCTAGAAAAAACCAACGAACGCACCGCAGAACTTCTGCAAGTAGCCAAAAAAGAAGCTGGCGACATTGTAGCTCTGGCACACAAAGAGGCGGCCGGTGTTGTTGAAGAGGCCGAAACCAAGGCAGCTAAAAAAGCCGAGCACATTATTGCAACCGCAGAAGCTCGTCTTGACCAAGACATTGCAGAAGCCCGCAAACAACTCCGTACCGACGTATTACAACTTGTTACCAAAGCAACAGAGCAAATTCTTCAGACGAAAGTCGATTCTGCAGCAGACGTTAAGCTAATTGAAAAAGCGGTTAAGGACCTATAACCCTATGCAGAAACTCTCTCGTCGACAAGTAACCAGCTATATCGCAACCCAAGTACTTGGTGGCGCCGATGTTGCACAAACCATGCAGCAGTTGGCAGCTTACTTGGTAGAAACACGCCAAACAAAGCAAACAGAGTACTACATTGCCGATATCGAAAAGGCAGTTGCTGCTGCTGGCCACACCGTCGTAGACGTGGTGAGCGCACACAGCCTTACAGACGAACTGCGAACCGCCATTTCGGCGGCGCTGGCAGACGGTGGTGATGTGTCAATACGAGAGCACACCGATACGACGCTGATCGGTGGAGTAATTATCAAAACGCCGTCGGGCGAATACGACGCTTCACTTAGAAGCGCACTACAGAGACTGAAGACAAGCTAAAGGAGCTAACAATGGCAGAACTACAAGTAAAAGAACTATCAAAGGAACTAGCCGATGCCATTTCGAACATCGGTACTAAATCGTCATTAGAGCAGACGGGTGTTGTAACGCGCGTTGGTGACGGCGTGGCATGGATCTACGGCCTCAGTGGCGCCGGGTACGCCGAGGTTATTCACATCGAAACGAGCGCAGAGCCTGTAGACGCCTTTGTGTTGAACCTTATGGAAGACGAAATCGGTGCAGTGTTACTAGGCGAAGACAGCCTCGTTAAAGCTGGTGCCAAAGTTACCCTAAGCGGTAAAGTTCTTGAAGTACCTGTTGGCCCAGAACTACTTGGCCGCGTTGTAAGCCCGCTTGGCTTGCCACTCGACGGTAAAGGCCCTATTGCCGCAAAGCAAACCGGGCTTGTAGAACGACCTGCCATAGGTGTTATGGGTCGAAAAAGCGTGCACGAACCACTTATGACCGGTCTTATGGCCATAGACACCATGGTGCCAATCGGCCGTGGTCAGCGTGAGCTTATAATCGGTGACCGCCAAACTGGTAAAACTGCCATTGCCATTGACACTATGATCAACCAAGGGCGCCAAAAAACCGGTGTGGTTAACGTATACGTTGCCATTGGTCAAAAACTGAGTAAAGTAGCCCGACTTGTCGACCGACTTACCGAAGAAGGCGTTATGGACCAAACCATTATTGTGGCCACTGGACCAAGTGACCCTGCTTCACTGCTCTACCTCGCACCATACGCAGGTGCTGCCATGGGTGAATACTTCCGCGACAACAAAGGCCATGCACTGATTATTTACGACGACCTAACTAAGCACGCTGCTGCTTACCGACAAATGTCACTGCTCTTGCGCCGCCCACCAGGCCGCGAAGCCTACCCTGGCGACGTGTTTTACCTGCACTCTCGCCTGCTAGAGCGAGCTGCCAAGCTTAGTGACGATCTCGGCGCCGGCTCGTTGACTGCCCTACCAATCATCGAAACGCAGGCTGGTGACATTTCTGCATACATTCCGACTAACGTTATTTCCATTACCGACGGTCAGATTTTCTTAGAAACAGACTTGTTCTACCAGGGAATCCGCCCAGCTATTTCGGTTGGTCTTTCAGTCTCCCGTGTGGGTGGTAGCGCTCAGACCAAGGCTGTAAAATCTGTTTCTGGACAGTTGCGACTAAACTTGGCGCAGTACCGCGAACTCGCGGCCTTTGCACAGTTTGGTTCTGACCTAGACAAAGACACCCAGCAAAGTTTGGCGCGCGGTGTTCGTTTAACTGAACTGCTTAAACAAGCACAGTACCAGCCTCTTGGTGTGTGGCAACAGGCCGCTACACTATATGTTGCAGAACAAGGTCTTTTTGACGAAGTACCAGTAGAAAAAGTAAACGAAGCTAAGGCTGCGTTACTTACCAAGCTTGGCACTGACGAAAAGAAAGCCATGGACGTGCTGAACAAAGGCGATAAGCCAGAAGACAAGACACTGAAGCTTATTTCAGACACCGCTAAAAAAGTCATGAAAGGCTTTGCAGGTTAAGCATGAAAAGCCCGCAACAACCAACCCCAAGTAATGGCATTGAGGCTTTTAGGGCTGCTGTTAGACGTGCCGAAGGCAATCAGTTTCCGCCTGAGGTTGTTGAGATGGTTTTAGGTCAAGATGAACAACTTCGCAGAAGCGTAATCGACTCTGCCAACTCTCGGGTTGATGCAGCAGTAGCTAACGACGAGCCTGTCTCTGTCTACGATCACTATGCCTCACTTGGTAATGTACAAGTAGTAGATGGCAGGACTGTAG
>JBATPG010000128.1:0-10372 GCA_049291335.1 Saccharimonadales bacterium (SeqCode)
GCACAAACCGGTCAGGAAAAGCAGTGGCAAAGGCATCCATTTTAACTGATCCTGTTAAGTCGGCACAAAGTGCAACGACGTTTTCGTCTAGCTCTCCAGCTTTTTTTTAGCCCTCGCCCAAAGCCAGACCGCGTCGCGTCACGCTCTAATTCTTTCGTAACATCTAGTACTTGCTTGTTCATCAAACTACGCCCTTTTTAATGCTCTTTATGTCTCCGTACGCGAGAAATACTGTAACTATGAAAGAAAGAACAATCAATACAACTTGGTAGGCGTTTACTGATAAAGAAGCCGTGTCGCTTGTTCGTGTAAACGTGTTTATGAACCACGCAGATAGTAACCATACAATAATAGGTACAACAATGGGCGCAAGCTGAATGCCGCTAATGTCTTTGTACTGTATTGCTTTTGCTACAGCTGCGCTAAGTAATATCCCTGCAGCTACAGGCAAGAACGAAAGTATAAATCCAAAAAGGTTGAAGGGAGTCATAATGTTCTCTACACCACCATAAGTCTCAACATTTTGATCTATTTTTGAGTTCAACGAAAAAAACGATGTTACAAATTCAAAAACTACTATACAGGTGCTCACCACCAAAAGAGAAGCCAAGACATAAAAAGTCTTTGGTGATCCTTTTTGGAAAAAGCTATTCATGTTCGCCTCGTATTTTGCCGTTTAGGGTGCGGAGTTGGTGTAGGGCTGCTTTGGCTTGTTCGTGGTTTGGCGGCACACCGTGCCAGTGAAAGTCATATTCCATAAAGTCGACGCCCTTACCCGGCACTGTGTAGGCAATTATACAGACTGGCTTTTCAGTAATTGCCTTACTCATGGCACAGGCATCAATCACTGCTTCTATATCGTTGCCGTCTATTTCAAGTACATGCCAGCCAAAGCTTTCCCATTTTTTCTTGAGGTCGTCGAGTGGCATAACGCTCTCGGTTGGGCCGTCTATTTGTATGTTGTTTCTGTCTATAATTGCCGTAACGCTGTTTAGGCCGTACTTTGGTGCAAGCATGGCCGCTTCCCACACGTTACCTTCGTCGAGCTCGCCGTCACCCATAACTACATAAATGTGCCGGTGCAGTTGCTTGTTCATGCGGTACGCTAACGCCAAGCCACAGCCCTGGCTTAAGCCACAGCCAAGAGGACCGCTGGTGGTTTCAAGCCCTGGTAACCTTGTACGCTCTGGGTGACCCTGCAAACGGCTACCAAATTTACGTAGCGTCATAAGCTCACTTTTAGGAAAATACCCGGCCTCTGCCATCGCGGCATAGCGAACTGGCACGCAGTGGCCGTTGCTCAGCAGCAAAACATCTCGCTCGTCCCAGTCAGGGTTTTTTGGGTCGTGTTTTAATATGTCAAAATATAACGCTGCAAAAATATCGGCAAGGCCAAGTGGGCCGGCGCTGTGCCCGCTACCTGCCGCTTCTAGCATGCGAATTATGCTCTCACGAATAGCGGTGGCTTTTTTCTCAAGCTCTTCTAGTGTTAGTGTTGTTTGCATTATGCTTACGATTATACACGTTTCCGAGTAACAGGTGTTAGCCCTTGCTCATTGTTTTTGTCACACTTTTCTGCTTTGAACCCGTCCCAAGAGAAATAACTGTCATGAAACAGCGCATCAAATTATTGATACCCCCAGCGCTCCAACGACCTCTGACTAGAACTTAAAGCTATAATTTCCAACTATTCTTATGCTCAACAATGTTGGCATTCTTAATGTAGTCATCAAGACTTTCAAGCAGTAAATCTACCGTATCGAATGTAGGGTCACCTTCAACATAGGGGCTTGGTACAGCTACAACTTTCATTCCAGCATTTTTTCCTGCCTCAACGCCATTTGGTGCATCTTCAAATACTATACAACTCTCTGGCTGCACGCCCAGTTCTTTTGCTGCAGTAAGATAGCCCTCTGGATTGGGTTTGCCTTTGCTCACTTGGTCCCCTGTAATGAACAGCTCAAAATAGTCGGCTATACCAGTATGCTCAAGGACAAAGTCAACATAGTCTTGATTGGAAGAAGTTACCATTGCTGTTTTGCCATGCGATTTAGCGTATTCAAGAACATTCTTGGCGCCCGGCAATAAGTGCAAGTCGGTCTTCGCAATTTCAAAATACACCTTATTTCGTTCGACAAGTATTGTATCACCGTCGACTTCTATATCGGTGACGCTCTTAATCCATTCCGAAAACTTCTTACCAGTACCTTGTTTATGTAGTTCTTCGGAAAATTCAAAACTGAATTGGGAAAAATACACCCTATTAGCCTTAAGGTATAGCTCTTCCGAATTTATTAGTAAACCATCGAGATCAAATAGGTAATTCATGGGTTAATGATAGCAGGAAAGTAGACAATAGCTATAGGGAAGATCGAATCGTTTACGTAGATATTGAAGCCACTCCACCAATCAGAAGTTGCCTTACAAAGCACATATTCTACAGAGTAATCTCGTCCGTCTTTTGTTCTAGCATGAACAGTTTTGGATTATTCAAAAGTATTTGTGTGAAATGTTAAGTAACAGATGTGTGAAAAGTCTGTGAAAAGTTTTTGTTAGTACGTAGAATATTAGGGAAATCACAGCCCACGACGGTACTTCTTCCACACAAATAACCCCGCCCTAACTCAATTATTCTTCGTTGCCGCGCACAAACTCACCTAAATTACCTTTATTCTACATGTAACAATTACAACGTTTACACTGGTAGCGCCTCAACAGCCCCTGCTTCAACAGGGGTGGGTGTTGACATATTTACATTTGTGTTTTGTGAATTATGCTTTATTGTCAGAGGGCTTCAGTAAATTAAGGAGACAGTTATGAAAAAAATCGCCCTAGAAGGCATTGACGGTGCTGGCAAGACAACCGTTGCAAACTTGCTTAAAGAATCGTTTGAAAACCAAGGTTTGAGCGTCGCGCAGTTCGCGCCCTTTCGGCTCGCAAACGCAACGTACGGTTCTGACATTTACCCCCTATGGAAAAGTCGTGCCGGAGCAGAAAAGGCCACCATGCTGATTAAGGCAGCACTTGACCATTGCGAGGCAGAGGCAGTAGACACTAACGCAGATGTCATTGTGTATGACCGACACTGGATGACCGTGATGACCGAAATAGACGGTCGACACGACTTAGTGCAAAAGTGGGACAGGTTTGTGCCCACCGCAGTACTTAGAGTACACCCAGATGTTGCCCGTAGTCGTTTGGCGGCTGGCCCAAAAGAAAGCTTTACGTCTGGCCCGATGCTGCAGCGCTATGCCGACAGCTACCAAAAGCTTAGCTCAAGATACTTTTCACATTTGCTAGGAATATACCGAAGTGATGAAGACGTTACGCCTGCCGCACTGGCTCGCAATATTGAATGGGACATGAACATAAGGAGATAACTATGAAACCCGAATTAAGCACCCTCACCACCGAAACATTTCGAAGCCTGCCGCTTGTTGCCGAAGGCGAAAGCAAAGAGGTTCGCTATTACGGCGACGGACAGGTTGTCATTAGATTAAAACCAACTATTTACAGCTACACTCATAACCGTACTGGCGAAATACCTGGCAGCGACACGGCACGACTTCGGGTCATACAGTCTCTATTGCCGGTCCTACTATCTGCAGGCATAGCCCACAGCTATAAAAGCGTTACCGATACATGGATCTTGTCAGATTTAGTGCTTCAGCCAATCACAAAAAATGAAAAAAGGTTTGTGCCAACAGACATGACCGACGAGGCGCTTGCAGAACTGTCGATAGCCCCACCCGTTGAGGTCGTCGCAAAGGCGGTGCATTCTGGAACACCCAAACACCGATACTACAACTTTGAAAACTATCCTACACGGCGCGAAGGTACCTATGTCGGACCAGAAGCTAACTACCCAGCGCCGTTTATTCGTTTTGACTGGCGAAACCCCATGTATGACGCCACTGGCACTAGGCTGGCAGACGAAGTGTTGCCAGAGCCTATGGCAAACTGGTTCATCGACGTAGATGAAGCCCGCAAGACAGCTATAACTGCATACGCTGCTCTTAGAAAACACTTTCAGGCCAAAGGCTTAGACTTATGGGACATATGCTTTTTTGTGGCCGAAGACGGTAAAAAAATGTTTGGCGAAGTCAGCCCAGACTGCATGCGGGTGCGTTCACTCGGCGCAGAATCACTCGATAAAGATATATGGCGTCGTGGTGGCTCGTCAGATGTTGTACTCGAAAAATGGAATAAACTTGCCGACATACTTAGTGCTTAAGAGAATGTGCTATACAATCAGACTATGAAAATATATTTTGTAACCGGCAACAAAGGCAAATTTACAGAGGCTTCGGTGCTGATTCCCGAGCTAGAAATGATCAACTTCGACCTTCCCGAAGAGCAAAGCCTAGACCCAAAAGTAGTCGTAGCAAAAAAACTTGAGGTGGCACGACGGTACCAGCCCGAGGGCAAACTTATCGTTGAAGATACGTCATTGTATTTGGGTGGGCTTAACGGCTTCCCTGGTCCGCTTATAAAATGGATGCTCGAAGCGGTTGGCGACGAGGGGATTTACAAGCTGGTACATGCCATACACGACAGGACGGCTACCGCAAAAACCGTTATCGGCTACGACGACGGCAAAGGTACGATTGTGTATTTCGAAGGAGAAATTGAGGGCAAGATTGTCCCGCCAGCCGGGATTGATGGCTTTGGCTGGGACGCCATATTTAAGCCAGAAGGAATCGACGAAACCTTTGCCGAAATGGGCGACGTGCTAAAGCCCGAATTTAGTATGAGAACCGACGCGTTTAAGAAGTTGCGAAACTATCTGCAAGCAGAGTCTTAAGCTGAGCATAGGCTTCGGCAGGATTTTCGCCGTGCAAATAGCCGCCACAGTTCACAACATCTACCCCACCTTTTACAAGATCAACGATGTTGGTGTCGTTAGCGCCACCATCCCATCCAATTTCTAACTGAGGCTTTAGGCGACGAAGTTCTGCGATTTTGTCTAACAGCGACAAGTCTGCCTCTCCACCAAAATGGCCGAGGTCTCCAGAAAAAATCAACACGTGGTCAATCATATGCATAGCGGGCATAATGGCCGAAACAGGCGTGTCTTGTAGTAGCGCAACACCAACCTCTATGCCATGTCGCCTCACTTCTTGAGCAAAGGCCATAAAATCACCGTCTGCCTCTGCGTGAATAATGACTAGTTGTGGGTTTAGGGCAATAATAGCCGGTATGTGCTGAAATGGCTCTTTAAACATTATGTGCAGGTCTGCGCGCATACCTGCCGGCCACCAAACGTCTTCGACAGATGTTAATTTACGAGTAAAAACACCGTCGCCAAGGTCTATGTGTATGCGTACGGCAAAACGAGCACTTTGCTCTATTTGTCGCTGATACTCATCCATGTCATCAGTTGTAACTGTTGGGCATATGCTGGCGCTCATAGTTACACCTTTGACTTCTTAGCCCAAATAATTGCCACCTTTTGTAGCGCGGGGCTCACAGCCGCCAAGTATTGCGTCGTCTTAGCCATGCTAGTTTCCCAGCTCGTCCATTTGGGCAATTCGGCGCTTAAAGCGCGGTGCATCTGCAAACGAGGTGATAAGCCAGGTATGCATAATGCCAATTGCCTGTTCAAAGTCGAGCGCGTTCGCCGGCAAACAAAGTACGTTACTGTCGTCGTCGTTACGAGCACTCCGTGCAGAGTCTTGGTCGTAACCAAGCACTGCTCGGATGCCTTTAAAGCGGTTTGCCGCCATACACATACCTTGGCCGCTACCGCAAATAAGTATACCCCGCACTTCGTACGATGGGTCGGTGGCCATGCCATGCACAACTTTGGCGGCGAACTGCGGGAAATCGTCGTCTGGGTGCCTCTCTTTGTCGCCTTCGTCAACAACCTCGTAGCCACCACGTTTTAAGTAGTCGCTTAGCTTCGCTTTTAGCTCGAACCCGTTGTGGTCTGCGCCAATGTAAATTTTCATAGTTAGCCTTTGTTAATTTGCTTGCCGGCGTCGGCAACAACTTCGACAAGTCGGTTGCTGTAACCCCATTCGTTGTCATACCAAACCATTACCTTCACTAGATTGCCGGCGACGACTTTGGTAAGAAGTAAGTCTACTGTGCCAGAATGGCTGTTGCCGATGTAGTCGCTGCTAACAAGTGGCTCTTCGCTAACGCCCAAAATACCCTGGTAGTACGGTTCTTTGGCCGCTTTTTTAAAGGCTTCGTTTACTTCTTCTACCGTAACATCTTTTTTAAGCACGGCTGTTACGTCGCTTAGGCTGACTACAGGGGTCGGAACGCGCACACTTAGGCCGTCAAACCTGCCCTTTAGCTGCGGTAGCGTTAGGGTAACTGCAATTGCTGCGCCCGTACTGGTTGGCACTATGTTTTCTGCCGCGTTGCGACCTTCGCGCAAGTCTTTAGCCGGCGCGTCTTGCACAACCTGGCTAGCAGTGTAACTGTGAACTGTGGTTAGCATAGACTTTTCTATACCAAATGTGGCCTCAAGCACCGCCATAACAGCACCAAGAGAGTTAGTAGTACAGCTAGCGTTGCTAATAATTTCTGTTGCTGTCTCAAGCTTTTCGTCGTTAGCACCTAGAACTATGGTGTCTACGCCCTCGCTCTTGGTTGGACCAGATATAACGACCCGCTTAGCGCCAGCGGTAATGTGACCGCCCGCGCCCTCTTTGTCGGTAAAACGACCGGTGCTTTCTATAACAACATCTACGCCCATTTCTTTCCATGGCAGAAGGTTAGGGTCTTTTTCGGCACAGACAACAACTTTGTGGCCGTCAACTATAACGTGCTTGTCGTCGTAGGTGACTTCTCGGTCGTAGGTACCGTAGTTGCTGTCGTGTTTTAGTAGGTACGCAAGTGTTTTGGTATCTGTTAAGTCGTTAACTGCCACAACTTCTAGGTCACTGCGGTTAAACGCAATTTTAAACGCGTTGCGACCAATTCGCCCGAAACCATTTATTGCTACTTTTGTCTTCATGTATTCTCCACCGTTAAGAACATATTGCTTATGCTCTTATTGTAGTCAAAGCAGTCTCTGTACACAAGGGCCGTCTGCCGTACTCGGTAAGATCCTTGTGAAAAGTCTGTGAAAACTGGCCTAACAGATGTGTGAAAACTCCGTGAAAACTATTCCTGCACTACTTTCATGGCAAAAGGTTGTGGTCGACGGCGTATTTTAAGCCAACGGGCCAAAACGGGTGAGACCATAGCGAAATAGCTTCGTCAATGCTATACCACTGGTACATTTCGTGTTCAAAACTCAATTTGACCTTTTGGACATCGTCTACATGAGCGATGAATAACAGTCGGTTTTGACTGTTTTGTTTGGCTGTAGAAAATTCGGTAGCGGCATACACTAACTTTAGATTGTTCGTTTGGATATCTATACCCGCTTCTTCTAAAATTTCTCGGGCTGCCGCGTGTAATAAATCTTCTCCTTCGTGTACGCCACCCCCAGGAAAATCCCAATCCCCTGGCCTGTCATCATCATCAACGCTTCGTTTCAACAACAGTACTCTTTGGCTACTATCTAATAGCGCTGTTTTAACAATTGTTTTCATGCTTGTTCGTGGGCTTGAGGTCTTGAATCAGATGATTCATGCATTAAATCACCTCCCTTTGCTAGGCCCGCCAACCACGCCATTTTTGGGTGCTCAAAATCAATGCTATCGACAACTCTAGATTCAGGACCTCTTGGTTTGCGCTCAAACGCTGGGTCTCTGTTCATATCCCTTGGTCCAATATAGCCCCAACGTGTGCCGTCTGACATAGTTTATTTCTCGCTATAACGAGTAATGCAAGACTTGATGATTTGCTTGGCTTCTTCTACGTCGCCCCAACCTACAACCTTAGTACTACCTGGCTTTTTTAGGTCTTTGTAGTGCGTAAAGTGGTGCTCAAGTTGTGCAACAAGTTGCGGGATGTCTGCAAGGCTGGTAATGCGGTTGTCGTCACGGTTGTCAGCTGGCACAACCACAACCTTGTCGTCGACTTCGCCGTCGTCTACAAATTTCATAACGCCAATCACTTTAGCTTCTAGCCAAACGCCAGTTGCAAGTGGTTCTGGGCAAATGATTAGCGTGTCTAGTTCGTCACCGTCTTCGTCGAGCGTCTGCGGTATAAACCCGTAGTTGCATGGCTTTGCGAATATAGCTGGCTCTACACGGTCGAGCATAAATGCAGCATGTTCGCGGTCCCATTCTACCTTAAGCCGTGAACCCTGAGGTATTTCTACGACTGTATTTACAACTCCACCATCTACATCTCCGGGTGTTAGGACAACATTAAAATCGGGCATAACTCGTCTCCTTACTACAATTGTTTGATTATATTGTACTATATAGACAATGAAAATAATCGGACATCGCGGAGCCAAAGGCCTACGTACAGAAAATACTATTGCTAGCATTCATACAGCTCTCGAATACAACGTCAACGGCATAGAGGTCGACGTGCATGTCACAAAAGACAACGTGGCCGTTTTACACCACGACCACGACTTTACAGACCCTTCTGGAAATAAGATTGAGATACACAAAACCACATACAAGGAGTTGCTCGTACACAAGCCCGACATGGCCACACTAGAACAACTGTTTAATGAAGTTATGGGCAGGGTGCACATAACTATAGAAATAAAAGAGCGTGTTGACGTGCGAGAACCAGCCCGAATTATTTCTGCTGCCCTACAACACGGCCTTAAACCAGAAGATATTTCTATAGCATCGTTCGATTTTGACGTGCTCAAAGAAGCAAAGCGCTTACTACCTTCCGTTGAAGTCGTAGTAAACGAAGACTGGTCAAGCATAAGAGCAACATACCGCGCCCGAGCACTAGGTACAAAACGCCTTAGCATGGGTAGGCGCTGGCTATGGACCGGTTTTCTTAAGTCTATGCACCGGCGTGGCTACCAAATATCACCGTATACCGTTAACGACCCGGCTGAAGCCAAAAAATGGGAGCCGTACATTTACGGTATTTTTACCGACTACCCAGATAGATTCAACAAGAAAACCTAGCCTGAGCTTGGTATACTAAGCCCATGAATATGGAAGTCTGTTTTACGTCCCGCAAAGAGCTTGCTACTGATGTTTGGGAGTATAGTTTTGATTCGGCTATCCCGATGGATTTTATTCCTGGCCAATACGCAAAGTTTTGGTTTGCTAACGACACATCACTTGGCGGGCGCACGTTTACGTTTACCTCTGCCCCTGGCGCCGCAACTTCTTCATTTATCGTACGCTTTCCGAACCCCATGAGTGACTACAAACAGCGGTTGATTGCTATGAAGCCCGGTGAGGTTATGAAGCACGAACAGCCCATGGGCGATGCTATTTTGCCCCGAGACACGGCTACGCCGCTTGTTTTCATTGCCCAGGGCATAGGTATAGCAAGCTACATAGCGTTGCTGCGCGAATGCCAAGAAAAGAAGCTACCATTTAAAATAGATGTCTTTTGGACACGGCGCACGAGTGACACGCAACTTAAGCGTTGTTTTGAACCATTTTTAAGTCGTTTTGTTACGTTACATGAATTTGATTCTACGAGTCGGCTCAACCAAGAAGGTGTTATGCCCATTATACGCGAGCAGACTCTGGTGTACCTATCTGGTTCGCAAAGCTTTGTAGAGGCCATTGGCGCTCAGCTTGAGGGCAGCGGCATTTTGCGCGAACGTTTGATTTACGACTACTACGAAGGCTATACAACATTGTAGCTTTACAAGTACCAAATAGTGTATTCTAATTACTATATGAGGATTAGTTCTAAAGAGGTATTTACTGTAGCTAATGGTATGAGCGCCACTGGCGGCTTGCTTGCAGTTCATGGCGCGCCCAGAATCGATACTTTTTGGGGGCTTTGCGAAGTAATTGCCGCCAGAATTTTGGATCTTGGTGACGGCCCTTATGCTCGTAAGACACGTACTGATTCTGAGTTTGGAGCCACTGTTGATGCCACTATAGATAAAGTAGCTAGTTTTGCTATTGTTTTTTCGGAATGGAAGAAAGATATTGCACCAAAGCCAGTTTTAGCGGCAATTGTTGCGCAAAATGGAGTAAATGCAGCGGCAACAGCAGTAGCAAAGGCTCGACACCCAGAAGCAGACCTATCGCCGACCCGAGATGGCAAAAACGCACTGTTTATACAAAACGTAGCTTTAGGGTCTTACGCAATTGCAAACTTGTTAGAAGATGGCTCCCGTGGCGACACTGCTTTTCGATTTTTTGGACTCGCATCGGCTGCTGTAGGCGTTGGCTATTATGGCGTTAAGGCAACCGTTGCCTACATAAAAAGAGCCGCCGACTGACTCCAAACTTAGGCTTCGAGCTGAATGTTTTATAGCATTCTAAGCACCCACGAACGCATGTTCTACTACGAATGC
>JBATPG010000129.1:0-7824 GCA_049291335.1 Saccharimonadales bacterium (SeqCode)
ACTATATGGTGAACACGCCAGTAAGTCGACGAGAATATTGTATGGCGGAAGCGTCAACGAGCACGATGCCCGAAGTTACTTAGATGTTTTAGGCGTTGACGGTTTGCTTGTGGGTGCTGCTAGCCTAAACTATCGTCAGTTTGCAGGCATAGTTCAGGCCGCATACCAACACAGAAACGAGGAGCGAAAATAATCATGGCAACTAAGGGAATGCCCGAGGGCGCAGAAAAAGTTACAACCGAAAAAGCCACTCAGCCGAAGGCAATGGATATTCACCCAGTTGGTACGGCACCGACGGTTGCTGGGGGTAAGTCTGTTGTTGTTGGCAACAAATCAATGGCTACTGACCCAATGTTGAGCGTGAATAAACCTCAAGAAGTTACAGAAACGGCTCAAGACGAAAGCGGTGCGGGTGCTGCGACAACAGCCCCCGTAATCAATAGACACGTCAAAACTATTTCGCCAATTTCGTCTGAAGATACAGATGAACCTCTAGAGCAAGAAAATGATGCTGTCGCAAAATCGGTTGAGAGAATCAAAAACTCTAAGACAAAAGCAGAAGAAACTGCTACGAACACGGATGGTACATCCCAAGCGAGCGAAGCAACGCGCAAAGCTTCAAATGAATCAGACGAGACAGCAGAAGAAGCTAAAGCTGACACACCTGAGGCGACAGAAAACGTAGAACTTGAACCATCCGAGGGCGCAACGCTACCAGTCGAAGAAGATACTGCTTCTCAAGAAAAAACTGCCGAACAAATGCGCGAAGACCAACTCGACGAGCTTATACAAAAAAAGACCTATGTTGTACCAATCGATAAAACTGGGCACCGTAGACATAACGCAATGCTCGCGCTTTTACTTGTGATTGTTGCCCTTGTAGTGACGATAAACTTTTTACTTGATCTTGGAGTTATTACGATTCCTGGCGCTCCATCTACAGATATATTTGCCCGGACATCTCTATAATACAACGCTGCCACCTGGGTAATATACATGCCATGATGGTAAAATGTATTGGTGCTTGAAGAACTACTAACTGGTCTAAACCCCGAACAAAAACGTGCCGTTGAAACAACCAGCGGCCCTTTGTTAATACAAGCCGGAGCTGGCAGTGGTAAAACAAAAACACTTACACACCGCATAGCCTATCTTATTGCAAGCCACCAAGCTACTCCGTACAGCATTTTGGCAGTTACATTTACAAACAAGGCCGCCAAAGAAATGCGTGAACGCGTTGGAGGTCTGCTTGGACAACCGTCTGAGAGCAAAAGCTTTATGCCCTACATGGGGACTTTTCACTCTATTTGCGTGCGGTTACTACGCATAGATGGCACCTATGTTGGTGTGCCCAAAAACTACGTTATTTTTGACGAAGCCGATCGCCAGGCAACCATTAAGCGTTTGTGCAAAGAAGCACATATAGACGACAAAACATTTTCTCACCGCACCATAGGCAGCCTTATAAGTAGCGCCAAAAACGAAATGATCGGCCCTATAGAGTATGCCGACCAAGCGCACAGTCCAACTGCGCAGGCCGTTGCCACCATATATCCTGCCTACGAAAAAGCTCTGCGTGCTGCCCATGCGCTCGACTTCGACGATCTCATTGGTAAAACAGTGGTGTTGTTTCAAGAACACGCCGAAGTACGAAAAAAGTGGCAGCAGCAATTTAGTCACATTATGATAGACGAGTACCAAGACACTAACGCAGCCCAGTACAAGCTTGTTAAGCTTTTGGTTAACGAAAATAAGAACATTGCTGTGGTGGGCGACGATTGGCAGTCTATATACAGCTGGCGTGGTGCCGATTTTAGAAACATTTTGCGGTTTACCCAAGACTATCCAGAAGCAGCAGTCATAAAGCTCGAGCAAAACTATCGTAGCAGCAAACATATACTAGACGCCGCCCACGGCATTATTATTAAAAACACTCAACGCAGCGACAAACAGCTGTGGACAGACGCCGCACCTGGCAAGCCCGTACAACTACACCAGCTCATAACAGAGCGCGCCGAAGCCGAAGCGGTCATTAAAACCATACGTAACAGCACATCTATAGACGGGCGTAGTTATAAAGATTTTGCAGTGCTCTACCGAACAAATGCCCAAAGTCGAAGCATTGAAGAGCAATTTGTGCAGTATGCAATACCATACCGCATAGTTGGCGGCGTACGTTTTTACGACCGAAAAGAAATTAAAGACATTTTGGCCTATGTGCGTTTGCTGTTTCAGCCAGAAGACAGAGCTAGCTTTGAACGCGTTGTAAATGTACCGACCCGTGGAGTTGGCACTAAAAGCCTACAAGTGCTCTATGAGTGGATGAACGAGCAGGGCGTTCCACTCAGCCAGGCTTTGAACTCTGTGGCAGATATTGTGGGTATAAAAGGCAAGGCAAAAACTGGGTTGTTAGAGCTATCAACTATGTTAACGTCACTTCGTGCTCATGCCGAAGACATGATGCCCGATGTGTTGCTCGACAGTCTCGTGAAACAACTTCGCTACCTTCAGTACCTAGACGACAAGTCGCCTCAGGCAGAAAGCAGGCAAGAAAACGTAAAAGAACTCATTGGGTTTGCCCAAACCTTTAGCGAAGCCGGGCTCGACGCGTTTTTAGAAGAAATAGCCCTCATGAGTGACATCGACACTGCACAGTTTGGTGACGATGTCGTAACACTTATGACCCTGCACGCGGCAAAAGGGCTCGAGTTTCCAGTCGTGTTTATGGTTGGCATGGAAGAAACCATTTTCCCACACAGCCGAGCCCTATACGATCAGCACGAAATGGAAGAAGAACGACGCTTGTGTTACGTTGGCATGACTCGTGCCAAAGAAGAATTGTATTTGCTGTACGCTATTTCGCGCTCTTTATATGGTGGTGTCCAACACAACATACCCAGTCGCTTCTTAAGCGAAATAGAAGCCGCCCATGTCGAATCAAACCTGTTCACGTCGTCTTTTGGTGCACCAAAAGACACCTATAGTTCTGCTGGCTTTGGCCATGAGTTAATTGACGATGCGCCTGTTGCCCCAGATGAGCCACGCTATGTTCCTGAGGTGTTTGAGGGCGATATTGTAGAGCACACACTATTTGGAGAGGGCACAATTATGGAGCTAGAGGGCGACGTTGCGGCTATTTACTTTAAGGGCAAGGGTTTAAAAAAGCTTAACATTTCGTTTGCCCCAATAACAAAGAAATAAGCCCTGGCTACCAGATAAAGCGTAGCAAATTTGTTATACTTAGAAGACGGTCATAAGAGACTACATAACTTAGCGTGCTTAGGAATACATGGAACGAGCGAAACAACGAGTTACAGCTGGAGCAAGAAGAGTCACGGATCATCCACTTGGGTTTCCCGTGCTACTTTTTTTGGCGTTAACGTCGCTTGCACTAGTCGGTGCAATTTTTGCGTTTCAAAAAGGAACTCCTCAACTAAGTCTACGAACCGACGAAAACTTTATTGCAATTATTTCTGACGAAAATAAAGAATATTCGGTGCCAACCAACGCCGACACTGTTGGAGACTTACTAAAACTACAAAAAATTAGCCTAGTGGGTGGCGATAGAGTCGAGCCTGCCACAGATGCCCCAATAACAGGTGACAACTTTAAAGTAAATATATACCGTTCGGTACCAGTTGCGGTCGTAGAGGCAGGCACCACTAAACACGTTAAGACAGCGGCTGCGTCTGCCAGGGACGCTGTGCAAACGGTGGGAGTGTCGCTGTATAACGAAGATATTGTAACGGCAACACCTACAGAAAATTTCGTAACCCAGGGCAGCATAGGCGAACGGCTAGAAGTCGACAGGTCAACTCCCATAGAACTTACCCTATATGGCACTCCTGCAACGGTGCACACTCACGCTAAAACTGTAGAAGAACTGCTTAAACAACGAAATCTTAAGCTTACTAAAGACGATACGGTTAAACCTGCCTTAAACACACCTGTCGCGGCTAACTTAAAAGTCTCGGTTATACGTAACGGCATACAGGTTGTCACGGTAGTAGAACAAATTGCCGCGCCTGTCGAAAACATTGTCGACAGTTCGCTATCGTTCGGTAGCCAAGCGGTACGACAAGAAGGTAGCCCGGGTAGGGTAAACAAAACCTATAGAATCACCGTAGAGGGCGGTAACGAAGTCAAGCGCGAGCTTTTACAGGCGGTTACCATTCAAGAGCCCGTTAAACGTATTGTCGCTAAGGGCAACACCGTAAACATCCCTGCCAACAAACAGGCTGTGCTAGCCGCGGCTGGCATTAGCCCAAATGACTACGCCTATGTTGACTATATATTCTCGCGCGAATCGCGATGGAACGCTGCCGCGCTGAACGCCAGTGGTTGTGGCGGCCTAGGCCAAGCCTGCCCGTCGGGCAAGCTGGCTCGAGTCTGCCCAAACTGGCAGTCAGACGCTGTCTGCCAAACAAAGTTCTTTACCGGCTACGCGGTAGGGCGCTACGGTAGTTGGCAGGGGGCGTATGACGCGTGGTTGAAGAAGCATTGGTGGTAGACGACGAGGGGAATGAGAGGACCCAGGTTCTCTAATCGCGCCGGGCAAAAAATGTCATTTTTGCTCGGGCTGCTCTTTCCTAAAAACAATAACACGTACATTTGATCCGATTGAGTAAGTGTTTAACTGATA
Source organism: Saccharimonadales bacterium (SeqCode) (assembly GCA_049291335.1). Taxonomy (GTDB): domain Bacteria; phylum Patescibacteriota; class Saccharimonadia; order Saccharimonadales; family UBA4665; genus JAGXIT01. The sequence goes on from JBATPG010000129.1 coordinate 4,643, forward strand.
CAATGAGGCAATGGATAAAGTTATACCGAAAAAGTCGCTGGGACAGCATTGGTTGCACGACGGCGCAACTCTAAAGCAAATCTGTGCCGATGCAAAACTCGCACCAGAAGACGTTGTTTTAGAGATCGGTCCTGGCCTAGGCACCTTAACCGAGGTCATGCTTCGTATGGGTGCAACAGTTATTGCGGTTGAGTTCGACAACATGCTAGCAAACCTGCTTAAAGAGCGCATGGACAGGCAAGGCGTACCTACAGAAAAGCTAACCGTGGTGCAGTCAGACATACTAGAATTTAACTTCTCCGAGCTACCGGCTGGCTACAAAGTTGTCGCAAACATACCATACTACCTAACCAGCAACCTTATTCGCAGACTCTGCGAAAGCCCGGTGCCGTTTTCTACTGCCGCCATACTTATACAAAAAGAGGTTGCCGAGCGCGTGTGTTCCCAACCTGGCCAAATGTCGCTGCTTAGCGTAACCACTCAGTATTACTCAGAGGTTTCACTTGGCGTTTTTGTTCCTAAGGCGTTATTTACGCCCCCGCCCAAAGTAGACAGCCAGGTGCTGGTGCTAAACATGCGCGAGCAGCCTCTATTTGAAGATGTTGATACAAAAAAGTTCTTTGCAGTCGTAAAAGCGGGCTTTAGCCAAAAGCGCAAAACGCTAGAAAACAGTCTCAGCGCCGGCTTGCGCCTGCCTAAACCCGAAGTACGTCAAATGCTCGAAGACGCTGGCATTGCGCCCAACACCCGCGCCCAGGTGCTTTCCCTGCAAGACTGGCACAAACTCTACACCGTTATACCCAAACAATAAAAATCACCCGATGTAGCTAACCCTTGAGGTTATACACACTCGTATTGAATAGCGTAGTATAAGGGGCTATTGTATAGGTAACATGGGAAGAAGCTATTCGCAAAAAACTATAAAGATTTTGTTTGGTGAAAGTGGTAATTTATGTGCTTTCCCCAAATGCTCAGATGTATTAATTGATGATGGTGTTGTTGTTTGCGACATTGCACACATTATTCCTGTAAGCGAAAAAGGCCCACGTGGCGATAGTTCCGAAGTTACCGGATCAAATAGAGCAGAGAATTTACTGCTTCTTTGCCTAAGACACCATAAAATCATTGACGATAAGCCAGAGAGCTACCCTGTAGATTTGCTTAAGAAATACAAAGAAGACCACATAGCAAAAATTAAGAAGATCGGAACTGCGTTTGAGCTTAGTGATGAAGTATTGTCGAAGGCTTCGGAGCAATTTAATATTAAGATCGGTGGTGACGCTATAGGTTCGTCAATTATGGCATTGGGGGGTAGCGGTAATCAAACCAATGTGAATATCTTTAACATTCTTGGAGTAGACAGCAGCTCAGGACTTGCCGCGGCTAAAGAATATAGAGAGACCATAATATCGAGAGGCTCAGAGCTTAAAAAAGAGCTTGCTAAGGTTTTGGTCGATGAAGAAGCACTGGTTTCTGCATCTAGAGACCCTAGTACAAATGATTTTGTGAGTAGGTCATTCAAGTCCGCAATACTTTCAGACGACCCAGAGCTTTACAAAATCATCGCTAAAGCCATAGAAACCAGAATAAAAAATGCTGAAGTGGGTAAGGCTAGAAAAGATGTAGCATTTGCACAGGTGCCAGAGCTTATATCTAGCCTCACTTTGAATCAGCTAAAACTGGTAGCTATTCACTATGTAGCATCAGGTTTAAGTGTTTCAGTATCACCTAGTATAGAATTTGTTAATACTACTATAGCCAGAATCATTAACCCTTTAGGTGATGTTACTTATCACCGAAATGATGCACTTCAAATTAGTGGGACGGTTGCGGCAACGTTCATGTCTCTAGTAGAGTATAAATCGTTCAGCAACGTTCGTAATAATTATGATCACCTTTTCATAAAGCCAATTCCAGAAAAATCTGTAGCAGAAAGCAATATTAGTCCAGAAGTTATTACTAGATTTTTTAGATTAACAACAGAAGGGTACTTGTTATCACAGCCATTGAATAGCATAGAAAAATACATGGCAGAAAATCCTCAGCTCACTGGGTATGAAAACATTAATCAACTATATCAAATGCATAAAATGACCGACGCAGAAGTCATGGAATTTTTAAATTCCCACGCACCCGCCTTATACAGAATGGTCAACATCAATGACAATACAGAACTCGTCAATCTGAGTCTGTCTCTACCGGGAAAAGCACTAGCCTTGGCTGTATTAGAAGGTTATTTGGGAAGTTCACTCGACAGAATATGGGTCAAAGACGATGACCAAAAGCAATTCCCAATAAACAACTAGGTTTACAATATGCGTCGCACAAGTCACCTTAGGAGTAAACAAAAAAGCACCACTTTCGTGATGCACTTTTGGTGGAGCTGCCGGATACTGCCTCCGGGTCCGTCGATCTTTACGATTAGAGTACTACAGGCTTAGTTTGTTTTATTGGTCTATAGCGTATGCATTTTTAAACAAACAAACGCGCATACGAGCAATCCTAGGCTTAGCACATGAGCTGGATAGGTTCACGTGAGCATCCAGAAATATATAACGCTACTCTAGCTATCTGGCGTCATTAAAGGCGTTGCCTAAGATAAACTTAGGCGTTGTACGCTAGCTGTGGCGCAAACTGTAAACCCTTGAAAGGGTTCATAGCTACGAGAGTGTCGCGTAGACTAAAAGATTTTGCATCTATTAGGTTTTGCCTATAACGCTGAAAAGCGACCTGCATTCATAACCGAAATGTACCAACGTCGAGCTTAAAATTCAGCCCCATATCGTTTTTACCCTTTAGTAATTACTAGGGTATGTCTTTATTGTAACATAAACATGAGCTTAATGTCAAGAGCCAACAACCTGAGTCTCAAAACCTCCTGAAAGGTGTGCGATGAGCGAAGTAGGAATAAGTTCTTGCCCTTTAGAAATGCCATGTAGTGTTTCGTCGTGAGCTATTGATTAGGGTTTTGAGACTCAGGTCCAACAGCGTGCGGGTACTTAGTTATACACACTTTTAAAAAACGTCGCATTTTTTGTAACAAAATTCATAGCTTGCTCTAAGCGTAAGCGCGCATGATGTAAGTGGAAAGGTAGGAATGTATATGAAATACAGAATGATAGTTAGCAAAATTAAAGCAATGGCCGGCGCAAGAGAGGACGAGTCTCAAGACGCCCTAGAAC
>JBATPG010000130.1:0-12924 GCA_049291335.1 Saccharimonadales bacterium (SeqCode)
TAGTCTATGTATTATGGAATATCCGTTTCTTTATCAAGAAACGGCGCAGTCTTCTCACAAACAATCCGACTAAATTTTTTATAATTATTCCTCTGATGGACGAAGTAACTACGGTAGACACGCTTATTCGTTCGCTAAATCACTTACAGTATCCTAAAGATAAAGTTGAAATAGTACTAGCAACAACCGTCCGCGAGCGTGATACTACCGGCAAAAACCCAACGCATGAAGCTATCCTGCAATACATCACGACGAAAGCAAAGAAATATCCTCAAGATTTTAATCTGCGAGTCGTTGAAAGCCCTTCAATAACAGGATACGTCGCAACGCAGAATAATTTTGCTATTGCCTCACTGAAAGGCGAGATAACAGAAGATGATTTTATAGTTTTTTATAATGCAGACTCGCTGCCCAACAAGAATACTCTTTTGTCGGCTAACGCAATCATAGATGTACGTGGCCTGGAGGCAAATGTTCTGCAACAGCCTAGCTTATTCACAAAGAATTTACATGACCTGCTGGATCAAAAGCAATTCAGCGCGGCCGCCAACGGTATACACCAGTCGTTGTGGACGTTAAAACATGAGGCTACAATGTCACGCCGACAGTCGAAGCTAAGCACAAAAATAACCTCTGAAATGAGTGCTCTTCGCAGATTCCTCTTAGCAAGGTTTACGGTTTGTGTGGGGCATGGTCTGTTCGTCAGAAAGACTTACTATGATTTACACCCCCTAAACGAAGATGCAAATATAGAAGATACTCAATACGGCTTATACCAGTCACTTAAAAAAACTCCAGTGTTCACTATCCCTTTACTAGAGAACAGTGAGACCCCCTCAACATTCAAGAAAGTTACGGCTCAAAAACGTGGATGGTTTAAATTGGTTTTCGATCTAACCAAACTACTCGCCCAGCGTAGCGTTCCAACATTTACAAACAAGCAAGGACGCGCAGAATTTATTAGCATAGTTATTCAAATCGTCGGCGTATATCTAACCTGGTTTATGCACTCTGTGTTCATAATAGGTACACTCGTCTGGGCAATACTTTCGGGGGAAATTGTATTAATTCTTTTATGGATACTGTTTTATGCACTGTACTGGTTAGTCCCTGCAATCATCCTCTCGATATTCCACCGTAAACTTACTGAAGGAAAGGGCTTACAAGTTTATAAGGTGGTGGCCACATGGTTGCTCGGCTCTGGGGCAATCATCACGCATTCCCTCGGACCATGGCTTGCGATATACGACAAGCTCTTAGGAAATACTACTCGAATAAAAACGGAACGCTAGTATGAGAATCATTGGTATTGAAGGAAGTAGTTCTGCAGGAAAAACAACCTTAGCAAATACACTTGGAAGTTATTTTGATGCACCAATTATAGAAGAGTATGCGACATACGCTCAGCCAGAAGGATTTCCAAGTTTTGCAACCAACGAGAACGAATTGGATGAGCAGATTCAATACTATGTAGCTCTTGAAGCAAAACGCGCACGTGATTTGCGTGAAACAAGTAAAGTATCCGATACCGTTATAGTTGATAGGACCGCCTCTTCGCTTGTTGCATTTCAAAAGGCTATGTCGGAGGATGTATCGGGTGCCGGCTTCGTCTGGAGCGCTGATGCTATGCGATATGCTGTTTTAGAACAGAAAGAAGCCGGCCTTGTTATTAATCCCGATATCGTTTTAGTACTATCTGCTGGGTCGCAGACAGAACATGAGCGACGTGTTCTTGAAAGAGGTCCAATCGCAACTATACCCAGCCTAAATAACTGGGCGTTTTCGGAGAAGATTAGGCTCAATACAGAAGAATCACTCCTTGCATTGGGGGCATTAACAATTATTGGCTGCGTTACCGAGCCTGGCGCTGGTGGTATAATCAGTGATATAAAAGAAATAACTGGTTGGGGCTTGTAATAGTGATAAAACTGCTGCTTGTTGATTTTGATGGCGTAATGACAAAGAGTAAGTTTTACGATGCCTATCCACAAAAAAACAAAAAAGAATTCGATACCCTACTAAAGCAATTATTCATGTCGCAGGAATCAGATCTGCTCGACTCCTGGATGAGAGGACAAATAGGGTACAAAGAAATGCATGCAAAAATCGCAGACAATCCTAAAATAGCTTCTATTTACGATGAGGCGCTTCTGCAAAGTATCGTTACAATGCAGTTAAACCAAAAGATGCTTGACACGGTGCGTCGTGTTCGCGATAGCGGTATCAAAGTCGCCCTTTTTACAAATAATATGGATGTCTTCGATACTATTACCGTTAAATACTTTAACTTATCCGAACATTTTGACGCGATATACTCGTCATCCCAACACGGGAAACTCAAGTTTGAAGATGATACTACATTTATAAAGGCTGCCTCAAGCGTAGGAGCTACTGCTAGTGAGATTGCGCTAGTTGATGACTCAGTTGATTCTATTAATGCCATGAAGCAACTTGGAGGAGCCGCTTTCCATTACAAAAACTACACCGAAGATCATGCGCAATTCGAGTCATGGATAGTTGGCTTGTTAAGTGATACTTCTGCATCAAGAGTCAAAGGCATGACAGCAAGTCATAAAAAGCATTTTTCCGTCACTGGATACATGACAAATCATGCAAGATCAAAGATGCTTTTGGTACACCACAAAGGGCTAGACAAGTGGCTACCTCCTGGGGGGCACGTAGAGCCTGATGAATCGCCTGATATCGCCGTATTGCGAGAAATACGAGAAGAAACCGGTCTGCAAAATACTGTTGGCTTTACTTATACGGGTATAAACCTGCAAGCGAAGGATGTAACTGATGTGCAGATCCCCGCTCCAATAGCTATGACGTACCAAATTATACCCGAGAACCATAAAGATTCTGAACATATTCATCTTGATATGGCATATGCGCTCGAGGCATCAGAGAAGGAACGCGTGCGCCTGGGTGACAAAGGTGTAAATGAAGTAAAGTGGGTTGATATTGGGGAAATAGCTACTAATAGAATCGATACATTTGACACGGTAATAGGTTACGCAAAATACGTACAGAAAGAGACTACTCGGAATGATTAAAGCAGGCATTATTGGGTTGGGTGACCATTTTCTCGAGCACATTTTAGGATCGATTCGAGAAGCACATGAGATACAGGCAACTGTGATATGTGATATTGATACAAAAAAAATTGACCACGCTAGGCTATACTTTCCCGACGCTAGTACTACCACCGAATGGCAAGAAGTCTTTGAAGCAGATGTAGACATCATAATTTGCGTCTCATACCCTCAGTTGCATGAGGGTATAATCGAATGGGGAATAAAATATAACAAACCTGTGTTCGTTGAAAAGCCACCATTTATAAGTGGTAAAGCCATAGCAAAACTTGCCAAACTTAAGGACCTACACAATTACAAAATGCCCGTGGGTGTTGGAATTAATTTTAATTTCTCTACAATGGCTGAGGTTGTAAAGAATATCATAGATTCTGGTGAGTACGGTAGCGTGATAGAAGTTGATATTTGCCATTTATCTAACAAGCCTGACAAAGATATATGGGAGCTCAAAAACCCACTGCAAACAATGATGCTGGCACAGGCAATACATCCACTGTCGCTGATGACAATGTTCATGGATGACCTAGGTGCAGATAATTTTTGCTATATTGTTACTGAACAAAACGAGCAGGCAATCGTAAAAATGATCCTCTCCGGCTCAAAGGAAGGCAAGCCCGTATCGGGATCGATACGTACCGGCAGTTTTGGGCCGCGCTTTTTGTTTCATATGAGTGTCACATTTGAATCTGGCGCTCGCATGGAATGTACGCCCGAGAGAATACATGTGTATGACGGCAAAAACCAAACTCGAGCTGGAAGCAATAAGTGGCTAACAACATGGGAATCAAAACCGTTTCTTTCCGGTATAGAGCGTGGGGGTTATGTACAGGAATTAACGGCTTTTCTCGAGGCCGTACGTACAAATAATGACAGCGGAGTGTACGACCCAAGATTCTTTGAGGATATCTACAAAATCATAGATGGGATAGTAGAAGGTGAAAAAGCTCGAAAATAAGTACATCAATAACGACAAAGCTGAATTGGCCGCTCTTAAAGCAGTATGGGGGACAGCCGAATACTCAGGTACAAGTCGCTTTGTGAAGTTCTATGAGAAAGATTTAGAAGAGTACTTCAAAACCCCATATATATCCGCAGTTAGTAACGGTACGGACGCTATAGAAGTCGCCATTCGTGCGTTAGGACTTTCGATAGGAGATGAGGTTATGTTGCCTGCATACGCACCAGTGATGTCAGTGTTGCCACTCATTCACTTAGGTATGCAGCCAGTATTTATTGACTCAGAGCCTCAGACCTTTAATATTGATTTGACTGATGTAAGCAGCAAGTTAACCAGTAAAACTCGAGCAATTATGGTTGTCCCTATGTGGGGCTACCCAATAGGAATGGACACCCTGCGTACATTCTGTTCTGAGAATAGCCTATTCCTGCTTGAGGATGCTTCCCACTGTCACGGCTCAAAACTAGATAATCAATTCGTTGGCATGCTATCAGATGTGGGGGTTTTATCTACACAAGAGAGAAAGCTTATAGCAACTGGCGAGGGCGGGATCGTCATCACCTCAAGCGAGGGGTTATATCAGAAAGTTTCGTCAATCAGAGACTTCGGAAAAGTCCAACCAAACGATCCAAATTATCCAGACAATGTGGGTGAGTATGGTTATTACGATGGATCAAACTTCCGCATTACGGGAACCTCAGCTGCGATAGGGTCAGTCCAAGTGAATAAGCTAGAGGCTAGAATAGCAGCCAGAACGGCAAATGCACGTTCGATCATATCTGAAATCGCAGATAGCGAGCACTACAAGGAAATTAGAAACGTTGATAACACTCGCAATAATTACTACTCGTTGGTCCTACAGCTGAAGGGGATCGACCCAGTTAAACTGGGTGGCTTCCTGCAAGAAAGAAACATCATTTCAGATACGTACAGGTTTAAAATAGGCCCCCTATATGCTATGCCTATTTTCAGCATGTACGCCTCTAGATGCGCAAATACAGAAAAGTTGTTGTCTTCAATACTTACAATTCCTACTCACGAAGGGCTTGTTGCAGACGACATCCAGCATATAACACAATCTCTCAAGGATTTTTTAAATCGGCCTCGATAACAAGCTAGGTGTTGTTTCAAACAATTTTCGTGAAATACGCAATCGTCTGACGCAAGCCGTCGGTAAGTTGAACATGGGGCTCCCACAGGAGCTTTTGGTTTGCGAGAGATATATCGGGTTGTCTTTGCCTTGGGTCATCGACAGGAAGGTCATGATACACAATTTTACTTGAACTTTCAGGGATCTGCTCAAGTACCATTTCCGCCAACGATTTTATGGTAAATTCAGCAGGATTACCTAAGTTAATTGGGCCAATATACTCACCATTCATTGCCAAGACCAGCCCATTTATCAAGTCATCTATAAATTGGAAGCTGCGCGTCTGAGTGCCCTCACCGTATATAGTAATATCCTTGTTGCGTAGGGCCTGAACTATAAAATTCGAAACGACACGGCCATCATCCGGATGCATGTTAGGACCGTACGTATTGAATATGCGAACCAGTCTTATATCAACATCGGATTGTCTGTGGTAATCAAAAAATAGTGTTTCAGCGCAACGCTTCCCCTCGTCGTAGCAAGATCGTGGACCGATGGGGTTAACATGCCCAACGTACGATTCAGGCTGAGGGTGTACTTCGGGGTCACCATACACTTCGCTCGTAGAAGCCTGTAAAATGCGCGCGTTAGTTCTTAGCGCAAGATCTAGCATATTAATAGACCCTAGAACGTTTGTTCGGATTGTCTGTACTGGGTCCTGCTGATATGAAGCCGGTGAAGCGGGGCATGCTAGATTATAAATCTCATCGACTTCAAGCAGTAGCGGCTCGGTTATATCGTGACGTATAACTTCAAAAAACGGGTTGTCAAGCAGCTCAATGATATTCTGCCGCGAGCCAGTAATGAAATTATCAACACATATTACAGAGTTTCCATCCGCAAGTAAACGTTTGCATAAATGGGACCCAATGAAGCCGGCACCACCTGTTACTAATATTGTCTTCATACTTAGTATCTATAGTAACATGTCGATATAGTCTTCAAGGGGCTCTCTTAGTGCTACTGACGCATAAACGACCATTCTCCAGAAAATGACCACACAACAATACTTGACATATGCAGTATAACTATGCTATAATATACAAATATGAGTACACGAGCAAGATTTTTATCCCTAGGTATAGCAACTTCATTGGTTGCGGGTTGTGGTGCGAACAGCCCAGAAACGATCAGCCCCGAAACTTATCACGTCGGTGATAACCAGTGGGTAAAAACAACCGAGGAGCTAGGCCAGCTTCCAGCAGGATCAGACTGTGTGGTGCACCTCGGCTCGGCTCTGATATTGGAGAACGGAGGCATTGTATATGCCAGCAAGAGAACAGCAGACGAGGCTATGAAAGACGAGCTTCTTAAAGATAGTCCTGCCTATGATGCTAACGAGTCCTTGCATGCTGGTGCAACCGAATGTCCCGATGGCGCAAAAGTTGACATGACTCAAGACCAAGCAAAAGCTCAAGAGCAACAATATATAGCATTTGAAAAAAGCGTAGAGACATCTTGAGCCAAGTAGCTCTCATGCAGGAACCACTTACCAAGCCCACCCCAGTATCAATGAATTGGTTGAGCTAGTAAACGATACGCCTGTTAAGCACCCCGACCGCTATGAATTTGATGCCTTTGGCTATGGAGACAAGTGTTTTGCGGTCGGCGAATCAGAGCTAATTGGCACTCTAGCGACTGGTGAAAAAGTAATGCGCGAGATATACCCTAACTCTGGTGGGACAACCTGCCCAACCGGCGCAGAATACCTATTACCTCCTGGTGTTATTTACGCGATGGCGCAGTAGCAAGGACTAATGCCAAACGTTAGCTGATTTTCTTAAACCGCTGCACGCTCTCACCCTCAAACTCAACTGTCTCTAGCCATACGCTCACCGGGCGAGAGAAGGCAAGTCCCAGCCCATATTGCGCCTGATAAATTACACACGGTTGCATGTCGGCCTCTTGAAAGACAATGTCTTTCACTACATATGTCATTTCTGGCGACTTGTAATGGCGGTAGGTGGCGCCAACCTCTATAACTGCCTTGGCGTCGGTAAGCTGCCGATACAGCTCTTCTTCAGATGTTTTCATAGCCTTAGTGTAACGTACTTGCAAGCTAAACAAAGTTGGCACGGTGCGTTTGTGAATTTTACAAACGGTAGTGGCCCATCGGTGTTGTACAATACTACACAAAGATGAGTACCTCACCATTACCCGCCAGCGCAACAAGCCAAATAACTATTGACGAGACGCGTCAGCTCGTAAATGAGTATCTGTCGGCTTATTTTGCCGACAAAATTACCAAGGCTACCAAAGTGCACCCGTCGTACGCCAAACTATGGGAGGCTATCGACTCGCTATTTAACTCCGGTGGCAAACGGTTTAGACCATACATGATGTTGCTGGCCTACCAAGCAGCAGGGGGCGCCCGGCCCATACAAGATATTTTACCGGCAGCGAGCGCCCAAGAAATAGTTCACTTTGCCATGTTAGTACACGACGACATAATCGACCGCGACATTGTGCGGTGGGGTGCGCCCAACATAGCAGGGCAGTACCGCCAAGCCTACGCAAGCAAACTTAGCCCAGAAGACGCCGAACACTACGCAAATGCCACAGCAATTCTTGCGGGCGACTTGCTCCTGTCTGGGGCATACGAGCTCACAAACCGGCTCCCGTTTCAGCCCAGCGCTGTTACAAAAGCATCACAAGCACTCAGCGATGCTATTTTTGCCGTTTCTGGTGGTGAATTAATAGACACCGAGTCTGCCTTTATAGACAGCCCTGCGACTGCAGAAACCATTGCCACCCACAAAACTGCCAGCTATTCGTTTATTGGACCGTTTGTTATGGGTGCCCAGTTAGCCGAAGCCTCAGAAGAGTTTTTAGGCGCAATTAGCACCTTTGGTTTACACCTTGGAATAGCGTTTCAGTTACAAGACGATTTACTTAGTGTGTTTGGCGACTCAAGCATAACGGGCAAAACAACTATAGGTGACATACGTGAAGGCAAGCGAACGTACTTAATAGAACAGCTTTACCTGCATGCAACCGCTGAACAAGTGCAGCAGTTTGAGCTACTGTATGGCAAAGCAGATATTACCGACGAAGACGCCGACATAGTGCGAGTACTGCTAAAAGAATCTGGCGCCGAACAAGCCACGAAAGCTCGTATTGAGTACTTTTCTGTTCAGGCAGAAACAGCTCTGCGGCAACTACAGCTGCAGCAACCATATCATGATGCGTTTGAACGTCTGATAGCCCTATGTACGAAGCGAGCAAAATAATGGACCGGCACACTGCCATTGGCTACAAACTTACTAAAGACTACACAACGCACTATTCAACCTCTTTTGGTCTGTCTACAAAGCTATGTTCTAACGCTATCCGCCCACACATATTTGCCATATACGCCATGGTCCGCATGGCCGACGAAATTGTCGATACATTTGACGGTTCTGCTAAAGAAAAAGCAATGTTGCTCGATGAATTTCAAGCCTCGCTCGATAACGGGCTAGCGACAGGTTATAGCCCGAACCCTATGCTTCAGGCATTTATCCAGACCGCCCAGCGCTTCACAATTGACCATTCACTTATTGACCCATTTTTCGACAGTATGCGCATGGACCTAGAGCCGTTTACGGCAACCCCTAAGTTGTACGAAAGGTATATTTTTGGCTCGGCAGAAGTAATTGGCCTAATGTGTTTGAAGGTGTTTGTTAACGGCGACAGGGCAGAGTACCACGAGCTACGCTCTGGAGCCCAAGCTCTTGGCAGTGCTTACCAAAAGGTTAACTTTTTGCGTGATATATCCAGTGACTACAACGACCGTGGTCGCATGTATTTTCCAGCTGTACAGTACGACGCTATGTCCGAAGTCGACAAAGCTGTCATACTTACCGACATAGAGAACGATTTTGAAATAGCAAAAGTAGCCATACCAAAACTACCCAGTGGGGCGCGCCTAGCAGTGCAAAGCAGCTACGAAATATACCTAAGACTGCTACAACAGCTTCGTACAAAAAGTGTCGAAGAAATTAAGTCTGAACGAGTGCGAGTACCCAACCCCCAAAAACTGCTATGCGTATTTAAGGCAGTAGCGAAAGGCAAAAAAGCATGAAAAAACGCGTTGTCATAATCGGGGCAGGCATTGGTGGCCTAGCAACGGCAAATCTACTGGCTCAAAAAGGCTACCACGTGACGGTAGTTGAGCAAAAAAGTACCCCTGGCGGCCGAGCCGGCAAGCTAGAAAAAGATGGCTTCACCTTTGACACAGGACCTTCATGGTACCTTATGCCAGATGTCTTCGACCGTTATTTGCAGCACTTTGGCACCTCGGCCGCAGCAGAGTTTGACTTGCAAAAACTGGACCCTTCGTACCAAGTTTTTTTTGAAAATGCCGAGCCCGTTACAATAACCAGCGACCTAGCAACTGACGCAGCCTTGTTTGAGTCTATAGAAACGGGGGCAGGCAAAAAACTAACAAACTATGTAGAAAAAAGCGAACGCATTTACCGTGCTTCTCTCGACACCTTTTTGTATAGCAACTTTTCGAGCGTGAAAGACTTTTTAAACCCTCGGGCACTGCGTCACGGCCCTGGAGTAGCATTACTGGCGGGGCAGACACTCCATAGCTATGTAGCGCGCAAGTTTCGTGACCAACGATTACGACAGATTCTCGAGTACCATATGGTGTTTCTTGGCACGTCAGCCTTTCGCGCACCAGCGCTATACAGCCTTATGAGTGCGTTAGACTTTAACGAAGGCGTCTTTTACCCTCAGGGCGGTATATACAAAATTATCGAACGACTGGTAGTGATTGGCAAAAAGCTTGGCGTGCACTACATCTATGACACAGAGGTGCAGAATATTATGGTGGAGTCTGGCACCGCAACAGGCGTAGCCTACAAAGACGGCAGCGTTATACCGGCCGACATTGTTATATCTAACGCAGACCTGCATTTTACAGAGACAACTCTCGTGCCAGAGGCATATAGGACGTACCCAGAAAAGTACTGGCAAAACAAACAAGCGAGCCCAAGTGCACTACTGATGTATATTGGCGTTAAGGGAGACCTGTCGGCGCTACAGCACCACAGCTTACTTTTTGTAGATGCATGGAAAGAAAATTTTGACCGTATGGAACAGGATACCTTCTTGCCAGATGCTCCTGCATCTATGTATGTATGCCGGGCGAGCGCAACTGACCCAAACTGCGCACCGGCTGGTCATGAAAACATCTTTGTGCTTGTTCCGCTACCAGAATCGGCAGGTTCAACCCAAGCAGAGTACGAAAAGTTAGCCGATATTTATATTGCGCAAATTGAAAAAACAACAGGGGTGCAGCTTAAACATAACATTGTGTCAAAAACCCTATACGGTCCAGGGGACTTCAAGAGCGAGCTTCATGCATGGAAAAGTTCCATGCTGGGGCAATCGCACCTGCTACGTCAAAGCGCCTTCTTCCGAACCCGAAACAAAAGCAAGAAACTGCAAAATCTCTTCTATGTAGGTGCAAATACCGTCCCGGGCATAGGCCTACCAATGTGCCTTATTGGCGCAGAGCTTGTCGTAAGCCGCATAGAAAAAATGCACCACAAAGGTGGACCTTCATAATGCAGTTTGCATACCTAGGGGCACTGTTGTTGTCTCTTGGGGGGCTCACAGTGCTCGATTGGCGCTTCAAACTGGCGTACTGGGCAGACTCCCGAGTAACTATACTAACTCTTGCGTGTTCTGCAGCACTTTTCCTGGTATGGGATATTGCAGGCATTAGTCTAGGCATTTTTTTGCATGGCAACAGCAACTACGCGTTACCGTTTACGATAATCTCTGAGTTTCCGGTCGAAGAGCTCTTTTTCTTGGTTTTGTTAGTGTATGTAACGCTACTAGTGTGGCGAGCAAGCGAGCGACGATGGCCACGTACATAGTTCTTAACCTCGTCGTAGTGGCTTTGGTATATCTGCTGCTGCGACCCAAGGGCCTTTTTACGAAATCACGGTTGATAACACTGGGATTTATTATGCTTTTAACTATCGTCTTCGATAACCTAATGATTGGTGTCAATTTGTTTTACTATAACGACCTAAAAATACTGGGAGTTTTCATTGGCAACGCACCAATAGAAGACTTTTTCTATGCAATACTAGCAGTCATGATCGTACCAGAACTTTGGCAGCGCTTTGCTAAAAAGGAACCTCAGCCATGAAGACGTTTATCAAATTATTGCTTATTTCGCGCCCAATTTCTTGGCCAAATACGGCATACCCGTTTGCTGCTGCATTTCTAGTGACAGGGGGCGAACTGTCATGGCTATTTTGGGTAGGAACCGTGTTCTTTTTGTTCCCCTACAACTTGCTCATGTACGGGGTTAACGACGTCTTTGACTACGAGTCAGACATTAAAAACCCTCGCAAGGGAGGCATAGAAGGTATGCGCGAGTCTAAAGCCCTGCACCCGTTAATTCTTAGGTCTAGCGCTGTACTATGTCTACCGTTTGTACTGTACCTGCTATGGGCAGGCACCTTGCAAGCCAATATCGTGCTTGGCGTTGTACTATTTTTTGTTGTTGCGTACTCGGCAGCAGGTTTACGGTTTAAAGAACGACCGTTCTTAGATTCTGTGACAAGTAGTGCTCATTTTGTTGGTCCCATGGTCTACGCCTTGGCTGTAACTGGTTTTACATCGTCACAAATATTATATGTGTTGGCATTTTTCGCCTGGGGCATGGCCTCGCACGCCTTTGGTGCTGTGCAAGATATTTTGCCAGATAGACAAGGCAATATACGCTCAATTGCAACTGAACTTGGGGCAAAAAAGACTGTGCGCTTTGCGCTTGGGCTTTATGCAATTTCTGGCGTGTTGCTTCTGGCGACTGGGGCTATGGGGGCAGTCCTTGTTGCACCACTGTCACTACTGTACATCGGTAACATATACCGTTTTGCAAACGTCAGTGATGTAGCATCTCCTAAAACAAATACCGCATGGCGAAGGTTTTTATGGCTCAATTACTTCGCTGGGTTCGTTATTACCAACACACTGCTTTTGTTGACTCTTACCTAGACCGAAACCCCCAGTACAACCAATCACCTTAGTACCGGTGTTGCATTGTGCGCCAAAAAAACAGATACTATACATAAGCATTTATGCAGACAACGCTATTACTCGTCGGTGGGATTGTACTAGTTTTAGCCACAATGGTGGTTGGCTTTTTTTGGTGGCGTAGCAGGGGTGTTAGTGACGACCCCCTTGGGCTCGCAAGTAAACTGGCAGACGAAAAAGCTAAGTCAGAGATAATTCTTAAAGCTATAGACGACGGAATGGTCTTAATTGACCACAAGCAGGTTATACGGCATTTTAACCAAGCGGCAGCAGATATACTAGGCTGGAAGCTCGACGAGGCCATGGGTCTCGACTGGAAGTCTGTTTTTAGGTTTGTCGACGACAAAGGGCAAAACATCGCAGAAGCTGAGGTACCTTTTGTGAAGGTATTTAGCACCGGCCAGACTTTTAGAGATAGCTCTATGAGTGTGGTTACGAAAACAAATAAAAGTTTAGCCGTAACTTTCACTGTCTCACCACTACTAGACGGGGCCAAGCAGGTAAAGGGTTTAGTGGGTATATTTAGAGACATTTCGGCCGAAAAGCAACAAGAAAACCAACGTGCCGAGTTTATAAGCACTGCTAGCCACGAAATGCGCACCCCCGTAGCCGCCATAGAGGGATACCTAAGCCTCGCGCTTAATGACAAAGTTGCAACAATCGACGCTCGCGCACGA
>JBATPG010000131.1:0-2350 GCA_049291335.1 Saccharimonadales bacterium (SeqCode)
TCAAGGTTAGATGTATCGAGGATACCAACAATATTATCGTACATTCGCTTCTCGTCATCTAACGCAAATCCTACCTGTGCTTGTAAGAGCTCTGCATCGGTTATTTCGAATTTGTCTGGGTGTGTCACACTGGGTTGCATTTGATGTACCTCATTAGTTATTAAGCAGCATCATACAACAAAAGCGCAACAAACACAACATTATTTCACAGTATGTTTGCTGGGATTAGTGAAAACGGTAATTCTGGTCACTTTATACTTGAACAAACATACTATCTGCCTGATTTAAAGACACCGAGGGCAAGATACTCAACATCAACCAGTCAGAATAGCTACTACTAGTTGTACTTTCTATCAAAACTGTCGTGGTCTAAAACGTCTACCAGTACAGGCTTGCCCTCAAAAAGACCATACACAACTCGCTGTCTCATGTATCTTCGGGGAACACTAAGGCCGGGGGCATCTTTAGGTGAAAAACGGTAAAGCGGCATCGTAGGCTCTCCTTGCCCAGTCCTCAGACCGGGTGTACTGCGGATTTTACGTGTAGCATGTGACTGGGGGTTCTCGTTTAGCCACTCTATCCATCTTTCGAACTGCTTTTTGTACTGAGGATCTCGTCCCACTCTGAGCAATTTGGCAACTTCATCTATTGAGCATTCCTCAATAGCACTTACCCCACCAAAGCCTCGTCCGCCAGTAACTTTGGCAAAAAGTACCATTGTTTTTTCTGCTTCAGCTTCTTCTGGGTGTACACTTTCAGCAGTGTCGGCGCTGGCATGACGTAATTCATCTTGCAGGCCAGGCTCGGTACGCGTACTTTGTGCAGTGCTAGGGATACTTTCTCTAACCGTGTCGGTTTGAGTTGGCAAGTCTGGCTTTGCAGGTGCGGTATGACTTGTAGGCACTTTTTGCTGTGGCGGCTCGGTGCTTGGGGTTGATAGCCGAACTGCACTAAGGGTCACCCTGAGCGCAACGGCATGCTTCGTCGGTGTTTCTTTTATGCTGTAGCGGGTACCACGGGCCTGGCCAGATCGTACCCACTCAATATTCACTCCCATGCTGGATAATTCTTCTTCAAACGCGCGGCGCATTTCTTCAAAATGCGATTTAAAGTATTTATAATCTTCGGGATCTAGTTCGGTAAGCTCCGGTACTGAACTTCGCATTTCTTCCATTCGTATGCCTTCGCCATCGGCCCTGCTTACGGCATCGTAGACTGCCCACATTACAGGCTTTAGAGAAGCTTGCTTTTCGACATCATCAACGGTTTTTAAGCCTCGTACGTTTTTGAGGCTTTCTTTGGCAATCGTTTCTTCAGATACGGCAATAGAAACTCGTCCGTGCTCGCTCGTCGGGGCCTGGCCTGCCGCCATAACAGGTATGGGCCATGGGGCAAAAATTGCAGTGTAACCAAGCTCTTTTTCGGTTGCTTCTGAACGTGACGCTTCTAGTTTTGCAATATCTTCGTGTATTACTGAAATTTTATCAACCGCTAGCGCCTGAATAGCATCGTTTAGTGCCGGTGCGATCTCTATACTTAATGCCGCCTGTTCAGTGACAATCGCAATTTTGTCTTCTAAGGCTTGCTTTTCTAAGTCAGCCTGAGACGCCTCTGCTTCCAGTCCATCCCACTCGTCCATTATGGCCAGGTAGTCAAGTTGGCTGGCGAGTTCGTCTCGGCGCTCGACCGTGGTTTGCTGCTCGTTTGCCAACCCACTTATGGTGAGTGCTTGAAAATCTTCATCTGAAATTGCGTTTGTTAAGAAGTGCCGTTCGTTTTGATCAATTATTTCATGATTGATTTCGGCTAGTTGTCGTGTTTGCTCAAAGGCGTGTTTAAACAGTTGCTCACTCATACTTGTCAAATATAATAACAAATACTAACACAAATGTCAAGCTTACAACATAACTATAATCTCGACATTGTAGAAGTAACTCGTAGCTTTTTAACGCTAGGCAATTTCTATAAAATATTTGCTGAGATCTAGTCTTTGTTTTTGGATGGCTTTTATAGTTTTTGTTAAAAAGTTTCGTAGTATACGCATAAGAAACCCCTTATGTTACGCTTAACCGCCCCAACCACCTTTTGCAAACGTATTTGTTACCTATACTGTAGCAGTTTGTGCTGGCAACAATCATGATAAATATCACAATACCCCGTTTTCGTACAAAACCCGCAACGCTTCGTCAGACGTTACGCAATACAACGTAATAAAGCAAGATCAATAATTCTACGCAGGGTGTTTTAGTGGCCTAGACTCCAATCCAAAACGCAACACTAGGTAGCGGCGACAGCCGCTACTGTAGCTAAACCAAAAAGCACCTCTGTTCCTTGTCTTGTAGACTAGTAG
>JBATPG010000132.1:0-3659 GCA_049291335.1 Saccharimonadales bacterium (SeqCode)
GTATCAAAACGAAAAAGCTCAGAGTCAAATAACCTTATAAAACGTCAGGTGCTCGGGTGTGTTTTTATAGTTAACTTCATAGCTTTTTGGTGTCTCTCAACTGTGATAATGCGCAGTAACGAGCTAACAATGGATGACGGCGCAGGAAGACGGTATGTTTTTCTTGTAACACTCGCGTTAATTATGGTGTTTACTATACTAAACATGTTGTACAGCATGGTTGTGGCCTCACGCTCTTCACATAAATAAACGATACGTAGCCAAAAAGTTATATGAAGCCTATTTTTAAACAGTAGAGACGAAAATACTAAACTGCTATAGGTCTAAACTGCTATGATAAGTGCATATGTTTGAACTTTTTAATGTACTTGCTAGGGCCGGAGGCGGTGGCTCTGGTGGCGGCGGTGGCTCTGGCGGTGGTGGCGGCGAGGGTATAATCTTGCTGCTACTGATTGGCTACCTTCTTTCTTATCCTGTTTGTATGCGAATTAAAAGACGGTATTCACGGAAAGCAGAAATATTTGTAGGTTCTAGCTATTGCCTCGGACTGACTTTCGGCATACCAGCACTATTTGCTCTTCCGTTTGGTGCCGGTGGGGCGGCAGTAGGCTTTCTTTTTATACCTGGGGTTTGGATCGGTTGGTTTTTAGCCTACTTTAGCGCCTGGGACAGACTTAAAGCTAAGGCTGCAAAAGTTTCTGAGCATATTGCAGTTGCCCGACAAAAAGACTCTATATGGAATGAGCAACAAATGCTTGAGCTTTCAAAGAACGTATTTATGCAGTTCCAACAAGACTGGTCTACGTTTAATTACGACAACATACGTACATACACCACATTTCAGTTTGCCGAGAGAAACATCTTATTGCTGGAAGTGCTGAAAGAGCTTGGCCGTACAAACGTTATGCTAAACGTACAAATTATTGATTCGCTGATTATAGATATAGATGACATTATTGATAATACAAAAGACACATTTACTGTTGCGTTTAATGTTTCTGCCTACGACAGGCTAATAGAAACTAAAGGCAGAAGTTTCATATACGCTGATGATTCAACATTTACTGAATACTGGGTCTTTACCAGAAACGGTACTACTTGGATCTTAAAGGATATCGAACAATCTACAGCCGATCCATCCAAGCACGTACAGGCTATGCAAACGTTTGCAGAGTCGAACAAAATGCATTATTCCCTAGACATGGGCTGGTTGCTGTTGCCGAGAGAGGGTTTATTGTTTTCTGAATCTTCTTTCGGAAGAAGTGATATTAATAACCACGTAGTTGGCACGCACAACGGCCATCTTTATCAGCTATATACGTACCAAGACAACAATATAGATTCTAAATCATCCGATAAAACCTACCTGGTGGCGCAACTTATTCTTACGCAGTCGTACGATGGCATACTGGTTAGGCCAGACAAAAAGCTGTTTTCTTTCAAGTCCCAACAAAAGATCCCGACTTACTATCAAAAATACGAGTTCGAATGGCCCGACTTTAACGACAGATACGATGTTTTTGCTACTAACCGAGACAGGCTTGCGGCATTTGAGCTAATTAACCCAGGGTTTATGGCGTATCTGCATGATAGCGATCAACGCATTTCCCTAGAGGCTGCTGGCAACACAGTATATCTTTACAAAGAACTAGACAAATCAACAGCAACTGCCCAGGAATACGAACAGCTGCTGGCAATATTAGGTCGTGCGTTTAAAGAACTGCGACTGTAAAAACGCTAGTTTAGACTTATATAACAACTTTGCGGGGGCGCAAAATTCGTCGAGGGCGCCCTGCTGGTACTATCAGCTTCTTAAGCTTTTCACCGATTGCATCTGCCTCTACGTCCATGCTTCGCTCTGCGTAGGCACGTTGCAACAACGTGTAGGTTTCTTTGTTGGGTTCTAGTTCTACTGCTCGTAATAGCGCCTTAAACATTAGCTTTTCGTTACCAAGCTTTTCGTTAACCTTAGCGTA
Source organism: Saccharimonadales bacterium (SeqCode) (assembly GCA_049291335.1). Classification (GTDB taxonomy): domain Bacteria; phylum Patescibacteriota; class Saccharimonadia; order Saccharimonadales; family UBA4665; genus JAGXIT01. The sequence goes on from JBATPG010000132.1 coordinate 1,977, forward strand.
AGCTACATGCCGTGCTGCTAGATCTTCTTCTAGTTTAAGCGCTTGTTCAAAAGCTATGCCAGCCTTTTCGTAGTTTTCTGTTTCGTAATAAATAAGGCCCAGGTTGTGCAGGCTTGAAGGAGTTGCCTCTATAGAACTGGCGATTTCAAAGCAGTCTATAGCGTCACGATACTCTTTTTGCTTTGCATAGAGTATGCCCAAACGGTTATACGCTGCTGCGTTCTTTTCGTCTATTTTAAGGATGGTTAGGAGGGCTTTTTCTGCGCGCAAGAAACGGTTTTCACGCATACCTTGATGGGCAACGTCCCACAGTTTACCAATTTTGTCGCCTACTTTACGGCTAACGTCGTCGGCGTCAGCGTCGTGCAACTTGGTGTTTGCAATTCCGAACAGACCAAATGTGGCTACAATGAGAAGTTCATACATACTGTTTTACCAGTATACCATATTAGATCTTAAGGAATAATTCGGTCAGCACCAGTTTGGTGTTGGTGTTTTTTTGCAAAGCATCTTGTGCTAGCACGCAAGAACGCAAAATGTCGTGCCACCTCGCTAGCTTTGCGGGGTCAGAGGCGGTAGCCTCAAGCGCACTAGAACTTACAGTTGCGAGAGCACCCACTATCGCGGCCGCTGCCTCTTTGTTCTTAGCTAAAGCATCAACTTCACACAAGCGGTCGTATTTGCTAGAACCTAGCAACCGCTTGGCAGCTGCTAATGGCGTGTCAGTCTCGCTTGTATGCTCAAGATACGCATTAACCGCGTCTGTGTTTGCACCCTGTAGTGCATATGCCCGCTTAATGCCTTTTTCTTCGTAGCCTTGTGCACTAAAGTACTGCACAATTTCTTGTTCGGTTGGTAGTGGCAGCTCTACGGCTTGCACCCTAGAGCGGATGGTGAACATGAGAGTTGTTGCGTCTTGAGCAGTTAACACGATCATAGTACCTGCTGGTGGCTCTTCTAGTAGCTTTAGAAGGCTGTTTTGTGCCTGAGCAGTCATGGTAGAGGCTTGGTTTACAATAACCACTCTTTGGATTGTGTCAGCAGAAAGAACCTTAAGCCGGCAAAAAGCCGTGAGTTTGCGAATCTCGTCTATGCTTATAATGCCTTTTTTGTCTGGTGAAATTAACTTTATATATGGGTGCTCGGTGACCTTTGAGGTGGTTATGTTCATCCACCCCGCCGTAAGCTCTTGTGCTGCATGTGTTGCAACTTGTGCATCGGCAGCTATAAGCAAGTACGCATGCCCGGTCGGGTTCTGTATAAGAGACTCTACTAGTTTGGTCGACTTGTCAGAAACAAGCATTACTTTGCCTCTGTTCGGCCTTTATAAAAGCTATCTGGCACGGGTGATGTAAAAACCTTACGTTCGTGGTCTTTAACTATGGTGAGTTCTAGTGAATGCGCGTGCAGGTACATTCTGTCGGCTTCAGCACCCCCATATAGCATGTCGCCTACAATTGGCGTGCCCAAGTGCGCCATATGTACACGTAGCTGATGTGTGCGCCCCGTTACAGGAGCTAGTTCTACTACGCAGCTGCCATCTACAAACGTTTCAAGCACTGCGTACTTGGTTTGTGCTGGTTTGCCGTTAATACCGACTCTAAAGGTTGCGGGCGCCTTGGGGTTGCGCTCTATAGGCATATCTATGATTGCTTCTTCAAGTGTCGGTACTCTGCTTAGTAC
>JBATPG010000133.1:0-2951 GCA_049291335.1 Saccharimonadales bacterium (SeqCode)
GACCCCAACTATGCCTTCTTCACGGTTCGAGATCGGGGAGACAGATTACGCGCTCAGTCAATTTTATATATAGCAGAAGCTATGGGAAAAAAATATCTCGTTGCAGATAACATTGAAGCGAACGGCAACACTGATGTCTCTAAAATCGCTGGTATTTATCGGCAGGCGCTTGTAGAGTTTATACAGCAACAAAATTTGGACATCGACGCCATACACATTGGTGTTGGCTATGTTCAGGCAGGTATACTTGACGAGTTAGCCGACGCGACGGTAACCCCTCCAACCCCCAGAGCGGGCACTTACACCGACGCCGCGAAACAAAAGGTTCTCTGGCAAAAAGCCTCTGACTAATTCACTTTTCGCTCTGTTATAATGCAAGATATACCACTTATGGCATATGGGTGTACACTAAAAGCATGAAAAACTTTCAAACACAGAAAAACTACTCAAAGCAAACTGGTGGCTATAACGCGGCGCTGGCTGTACCTGGCCATGGGCTGTACGCGCTTTTGGTACTGGTACTGGCGCCGCAAATAGGGCTTGTAGTGGCTTTGCTACTCGTGATTGCACCGTATATGTACCTGTCGGCTAAGATATATCAGCGTCAGCAACGAAGCGACTACCAGCTGCATATGGCTACTGTACGAAGTCAGAAAAGGCGAAACGCCATGCCAAAAGTATCAAAACTAACCCTTACTCCCCTGCTAAGCATTAAAAAACCAAAACTAACAGTTCGTGCGCACCTTGCGCCCGCTAAAGCCCCAATATTCAATCACCAGTAACCTTAACTTAAAATGAAACATACTATGCCGTTAGCTAGAACCAGACAACTTATACTAGCACTATCGTTGCTGTTTTTAGCTGTATATATCTTGGGCTTAGGCGGCGGCATTGTTGATATGCCTGTATTAAGCTTTATTTTCGATGTTGTTTCAACAGATTTTCTTACCATAGCATTGCTAGTAGCGGGCCCGTTGTTTTCACTAGCGTACTTGGGCGTCAAAACCTATGCCCTCTACCTGGTGAGTGGCAACGAACGCATTACAAGTGCTCCTATACTAATCGCGCTCGTGCTTTTCGCTTTGGGTTTTTTAACAATTTTGGTTTACATGGCCGCCGAACAGCTAGACACGGGTTTGTTTTATAGCACAATATTTATCTTCTTGGGCAGTGTTGCTATGTTTGTAGGGCTTTTACAAGACGCCATGCGCGTGTGGGCAGGCACTGGCAAGTCGTCGTAGCTGTAGCCTTAAACCACGCTTCTACATAAATAACTAGAAAACTGCGAAGTTTGGTAGCTTTATAGCACCTTTTTGCAGGTAAAGCGGTTATACTTACCCCAGTATGTGGCCAGTAGTTATTGTTGCCCAAGTTATTGTAAGTTCGGTTATGACTGTGGTTACGCGCAAGCTTTCGCTGTCAAACAAGCGAATATTTTTTGTGGTGGGTTTTATTATGTACGCTGTTATTGCCCTAATGGGTTTTGTGTACTCACTGGTGTTTGGAGTGCCAATTGCCTATGTACCAAGCGTAGAGGCCTGGCTGTACATAGTACCTGCCTGTGTGGGCATAGTAACGGCTTGGTTGCTACTGTACCGCACAATCTCGCTGGTGGGCGCCAGCAACGGCGTGCTTATAGCCATGGTTAATTACCTCGCTGCGGCAGCACTTGGGTACTTGGTGCTGGGAGAGGCCGTTTCTAGCACGTTTGTTTTGGGCGCGGTGCTAATACTAGTAAGTATGTATATAGCCTTTACGGTGCGGGCAGACACCAAGCATGTGGCCCATGTACTTCTTGGTAAGAAGATAGTTTTGGTTGTAGCGATGGCCCTTGCCTTTGCCTTTGGCATGCTGTTTGAAAAGCTTGCTATAGACACCATGGGCGTGTGGGAATACGCTCGCTATGGCTGGCTCATGCAGTTTGTATGCGCCAGTGTGTTTGTACTAGTCATTGGCCGCAAAGAGTTTAAGCACCTTAACGTGGCAACATTTAACAAAGCCTTGTTCTTAGGGCTATTAACAAGCGTGGCGGGCGGGCTGTACATACTGGCCCTAAGCCTGGGCACACTTAGTGCCACCATGTTGGCTACTAGCGCTAAAATAACGCTTACTAGCGTGCTGGCCTATGTATTTTTGCGCGAACGCAACGCCCTGGGCCTGCGAGTACTGGCGCTGGTGATATCTATAGCCGGTATGTGGCTGCTACTGCGCTAGAGTAACCATGCTTACTGACACGCAGGCCGCGTAGGACTATACTTTTGTTTTAAGAGTAAAGGAGAACGTTATGTTTAACGATGCAACGATGCTTACAGTGCTCCATGCGAAAGATATAGAACGGCTCAAAACGTTTCTACAGCAAAAACTAGGGCTAGAGCCAGTAGACGAGCAAATGGGTATGTATTTTTACGAAGTTGGTGGTGGCAAACTGTTTATATACGAGTCGAGTTTTGCAGGGAGTAACCAAGCAACCGCAGTATGTTTTGACGTGCCAGACGTAGAAGCAACTGCACAAGAGCTAAAGAGTAAAGGTGTTGAGTTTGAACACTACGACATGCCCGGCGTGAGCCTTGTTGGTGATGTGCATGTTATGGAAGGCATGGGTGTAAAATCTGCCTGGCTTAAAGACACCGAGGGCAACATATATAACATCAACCAAATGAATAATTAATCTTGTATATCAGTACGATCAAATAAACAGCTGGTGGCAGAATCTATTGCTTGCGTTGCTTTTTGAGACAAAATCCTATTGCCATTGCCGCCCAGTTCACGCGTGACCCTCAACAGAGAGATATTGCCAGCCAATATTAATGCAGCCTGTCGTCTTTCAAGGTTAGATGTATCGAGGATACCAACAATATTATCGTACATTCGCTTCTCGTCATCTAACGCAAATCCTACCTGTGCTTGTAAGAGCTCTGCATCGGTTATTTCGAATTTGTCTGGGTGTGTCA
>JBATPG010000134.1:0-5468 GCA_049291335.1 Saccharimonadales bacterium (SeqCode)
CTACTAGTCTACAAGTTCTTGAACAGAGGTGCTTTTTGTTTAACTTCTGATAGGGGCTGACGCCGCTACCGCGGTATTGCGGTTATGTTGCATTTCGAGATGGAATCCAAGGACCTGGCGTGCTAGGTATCGAGCTTTTCGTTCTTGGCACGGCTCTGCAAATATTCTTTAGTTTCCTGTAGCAAGAAAAGGCTAACGTCGTCCACCGAAGCACCACTTGGCTTAAATGGGGTGTTAATGTTTTGAATAAGTATGACCATGTACAGCAACACGAAGCTTATTAGCCCCGTTATGATAAGCCCAGAATAGTACGGGTCGACATTTGTTAGCAAGAGAACCAGTAGCACCAGAAGCGTAATAGATCGAACCAAGACAGTTGAAGAAGGTATAAACTTTATACGCTGTATGTAGTTAACTCGGTACACATGTCGCAGTAGCACGGCCTGTTGCTGTTTTAGCTTTACTACATAGTTTGCTGGCACTCCTGCTTTTTCCATTTGCCCAAAGGTTGTGTTAAGTTCACTTATTTCACGCCTCGTGCCCTTGCGCTTGGCGCGTGTACCTTCGCGAAATATAGCCAAAATGTCTAGAAGTTCTTTTCTAAATATGTCTATGTCAAAGCCAGGGTAGGTCTTGTGAATTTCACGGGCGTCTTCGTACATGTTTTCTATTGCTGAGGCAAAATCTGCCGGTATGCGTTCACTTTCTTTGTAGTCTGCTATGGTGGCAGACATAACGAACCCAATCACAAATATGGCGCTCGAAACAAGGCTGTTGTGCAAAGAAGACTGCTCTATGACTTCAAGCCCAAACAAGTGCACCAGCCATTTAGCAAAAACAAATACTGCTGTGCCCGCCATAGCATAGCCAAAAATTCGAAGTGTCTTAAGCCAAAACATAAGATTAAATTATAGCATGCAAACAATTTACACCCACAACTATTACCGTTATACTTTTAGCACTACGTGGAAGCAGTCATACTAATACTTCAAGTCCTTGTCCTAGTGAGCATCGCCGCAATTTGCTCGGGACTTAACGTGGCGTTTATGTCGCTAAACCTCGGCGAGTTAAAGAGAAAACGAAAGCTAGGTAACATATACGCCAAACGGCTTTTCCCTTTGCGTAAAAACGCCCATTTAACACTTGCCGCTATATTGCTTACAAATGTTGCCGCTGCGTCGGCTACGCCACTCGTTATAGACACCAACCTTAGTGGTATTGCTGCAGGCATAATCAGCACCCTGTTGCTTGTTGTGTTTGCAGAAATTATGCCCCAGGCGCTGTTTACCAGAGACGCGCTTGTTATTTGCGGTCGCTTGTCTTGGTTGCTACGAGCAATGATTGTTATAACGTACCCGCTGTCTAAGCCACTACAGTTGCTACTCGACAAGTTGTTTGGACACCAAAAACAAGAACTACACACCCGTCACGAGCTAGGCTTGTTGGTCGCAGAGCACCTTGGCGCCAAAGAAAGTGAGCTCGACGAAGACGAGGTAGAGATTATAAAAGGCGCGCTACAACTCAGCGAAAAGCGTGTTGGCAGCATTATGACACCTATAGAAAAAACTTTTTGGCTCGAACCCTCAGCCATCCTCAACCAAAAGCGCATAGACGAAATTAAATCACGCGGCCACAGCCGTATACCAGTGTTTAACAAAAACCTAACCATTTGCTACGGCGTGCTACTAGTTAAGGACTTACTAGATGTTGACTTTGAAGAACAAAAAATACGCATCGACGATTTGTTTTTACACCCCACGCAAACTGTTGGCAGCATGACTGCCCTGGACACCATGTTTAGAAAATTCATCGGCGCACACAGCCATCTTATGCCAGTTGAACGCGACGACCATATAGTAGGCATAGTAACCATAGAAGACCTTATTGAAGAAATTTTGGGCCACGAAATTGAAGACGAGAGCGACCAAAAAGTAAAACGACTGTTGCAAAAAAAATAACACTTTTTGACCGATGTCCACATATAGCGTTTGTGCTTAATGTGTTGACACTAGGCGCTTGCTAACGTAGCCTTAAGCCTGTCGTGTTAAAAACTTTTTGTGGAGTTTTGACACATTTGGTTATGTTTGTCTAGGCAACAACGGATCGCTTAAATAGCACTTAATTGTTCCACACATATTAATACTAATTAAACGCCCTAGAAGTACAACGAACATGCCAAGAGGAGAAAACACGTATGCGTAAAATCGCTTATTTAGCGGTCGCCTTTGCAGTCGTAACTACGACGAGCATCGGAACACACACGGCACTAGTTTCAGCCCAAGCGGCTAAAACGCAAAAAATAGCTCAAGCAGATGCTGAGAAGAAGGTCATAGAACAGAAGGCCGAAGAACAGAAAGCTGCAGAAGTTAAAAAAGAAGAAGCACCTAAGCCTGTTATGGTAACAGTTGCGTCTGGCGACAGCCTAAGCACGATTGCTACCGCCAATAACACAACTTGGGTACGCATTTTTAATGCAAACGAATCAATCGTAAACCCAGACATCATCAACCCTGGTCAAGAACTGCGCATCCCTGCCCCAGAAGAACAACTAGCCGACCGAGCACTACCGCAAGCTCCAGCTACTGCACCTGTAGCAACAACATACCGAGCTACAACGCAGTCAGCCAAGCCGCGAGCAGCAGCTGCTAGTTACCCAGTAAGCGGCAATGCAGCCAAAGCGTTTATATACGCCAAAGAAAGTGGCAACAACCCTAACGCAACCAACCCAAATGGCTGTTATGGCATTGGGCAAGATTGTAACGGAGTCGTTCGTGACAAGTGTGGTGCAAACTACGCCTGCCAAGACCAGCACTTTACGAACTACGCTATGGGCCGTTACGGCTCATGGGAGGCAGCATATGCCTTCTGGCAAAAAAACCATTGGTGGTAGAACAACTTGAGAGAACCGAGATAGGTTCTCTCAACGCGCCGGCAAAATGGAATACATTTTGTTGGGCTGCTCTTTCCTGATAGTTATAAATAGTATAGCGAAGTAAATTCGCGATACTATTTGCTGAATTATATATAAGCGAGGGGTGTACTTCCCTCGTTTTTTATATTAGCTAATTATTTAATTCTTACTTCGTACAGTGAGCGAAACATTTCCAATTGCAAAAATAGTACGTGTTGTTATTGCATCTTGCTCAGCCTTTAGTTTTGCGAAATCAGCCTTTAGAATAGCGAGTTGCCTTATCGGATTTGCGACCGTGTGACAAACTTTTGCCAGCTCAATATTATTTTTTAATGGCTGATAAAGTCCCCTTTGAACATCATTTCTTCTATAGTTTACGGGTAAATCTAGTTCCGAGAATTGACCGTCAGTTTTGAGAATACGCCTATATACAACGGTTGTGGGGTGGCGGGGCTGCCTCGTGGCCGTTAGCCACTCAGATGTATCGGTCGTAGCGAACCCATCTGCCTCGTTATCGACAACAAGATTTGTCATGAACCTAAGTATGAATCCATCATTTGTCCTTGGCGCCCCTATCTGATTAAACTGACCCCCCAGAAGCTCGAGACTAAGCTCGCCAACTTCTATCATGTCATCAAGTTGCGATTGATCTTGCAAACTTTCTGGTCCTGGTACTACATGTCTTTGCGGATCGCCCCTATTAACTAAATGCGTAAGTTCTATACCGCCACGCGAAAACTGACTTGGACTTAGTTCAAAATTTCCCATTATCTTCAACTCCCGACATGATTAAGCAAATTTTCAATATAATACTTCTTTGTTTACCAATAAGCAAACCTTTGGATTTGTATGTAGTTGATTATGAATAATAAACTATACTATTAGTATGGATGTAAGGCCGTTAGCAGAGAGAATGCGCCCCGAAACGCTCGACGATGTGCTTGGGCAAGAAAATGTTACCGCCACTGGTAAGATTATTCGTGAGATTATAGAAAAAAAGCGCCCAACTAGCTTAATCCTTTGGGGTCCACCTGGTACAGGTAAGACCACCCTTGCGCGAATTATAGCTAAACAAACAGGTGCAGAGTTTATAGAACTTAGTGCCGTGACCGCTGGCAAAGCAGATGTAACGCGCGTTATAGCCGACGCTGGCGTTAACCAACGACTAGGTCAACGCACCATATTGTTTGTAGACGAAATTCACCGTTTTAACAAAGCCCAACAAGATGCTTTTTTACCTCATGTCGAAGACGGCACTATAATATTAATAGGCGCAACCACCGAAAACCCCAGCTTTGAAGTTATAAACCCCCTGCTTTCTCGCTCGCGTGTAGTGGTACTAGACTCTCTAGGCAAAGAAAGCATGGTAAACATACTGCGCAAGGCTGGCACTTCGCTTGGCCTTAGCAAAAAGCAACTACCCGACAGCTCGGTAGACTTACTGGCAGAACTAAGCGGGGGCGATGCCCGCGTTGGGTTAGGTAACCTAGAACTAGCTATGGAACTTGCCGGCAACAAGCCCATAACTAAACAAGTAGTAGAAACAGCGGCCCAAGCCAAAGTACCTGGGTACGACAAAAAGGGCGAAAGCCACTACAACATTATTAGCGCCTTTATAAAAAGCATGCGCGGTAGCGACCCAACCGCAGCGCTATACTATCTTGCACGTATGCTACAGGCAGGCGAAGACCCAAAGTTTGTAGCCCGGCGCATGGTTATTTTTGCTAGTGAAGACGTAGGCATGGCAGCACCTGCAGCACTTAACCTAGCCGTCTCCACATTTTTAGCCGTAGAACGCATAGGCATGCCCGAGTGCGAATACGCCTTGTACCACTGCGCGACAGTACTAGCCAAAGCGCCCAAGTCGCGCGAGGTTACCAACGCCATGGGCGCCGCCAAGGCTGCTGCGAGCCAGCACCCCGACTTACCTGTTCCAATTGGCATAAGAAACGCCCCCACCAAACTTATGAAAGACCTTGGCTACGGCAAAGACTATCACTGGAAAGCCGACTTTAAGGCCAAAGACGGCTTTTTACCCCCCGAAATATCAGATATCGATTTTTTTCGTAAATAATGTTTCTTGGTGATGTATTTAAAAGTATATTGACAATTTGTCTTGTTTGTGCTATTATGTAATTCTTATCACTTTTTAGGGAGTTTTACATGAAATATTCAAAATTTGTATCAGTTTTTGTTGCTGCAACATTTATGGCAGTTAGCATTACATCGTTTATGCCCGCACCTGCTAGCGCAATAGTTGGCGCAGCATTACCTACTAAGTGTGGCACTGTAAAGGGTTACGTCAAAATTACAAACGTTGACCTTGCTACAGGAAAAGTAACCCGTGTAGTTGATAGTGCAGCTAGGTACTACGCAACTCAAGCACCCGGTGCAAAAAACGAATGTGTTAAAGACATTCAGCGCATGCTAAACGCTAGCTACTGTACTGCTGGCACCAAGCTTACTGTTGACGGTTCCTACGGCACTCAGACAAAAACTGCTATTACAAAAATGCAGAAGAATGTAAGCGGTTACAACCTACGCTTTAACGGCGCAA
>JBATPG010000135.1:0-6051 GCA_049291335.1 Saccharimonadales bacterium (SeqCode)
GTGCATAGCGTATACTTTTGTGCCGGTGCCAACTGGAATATCTGCCGCTGGGTAGTCATGGTGCGGTTTGGTGAACCAGCGTGGATTAGAGTCATAAAACTTCTGATCGAGTGGTAAACTGTAGCCATTTTTTGAAATATTTGCACTACCAGCAGCAGTAGACACGCTGCTACCACAAGAGACTGTCGTTGAAGATGTGCTGGTGGCCCCTACGCCAGAACCATAGGTTGTGAGGGCGACGCGGGCGTTAGTGGTTCTGTCTTGAACACTTCCCGACTGGTCGGCTGGCTGTTCATAGCCAAAATATTTTCCGCCTACCGATTTATTGCCCTGAAACGCCAAAACTGCCTCTTCAAGAGTCGTTGTGGCTTTTAGTTGGTCGCCGGCGAGTTTTTCGGGTATGGGTGTTTTACCTTCTAGCTGGTCCCACACAAAAGAAATCTGCGTGCCGACTTCGTTTGCTTTTTCTATGGGTTTAACCGTGTTAATAAATTTTGAACCCGGCGTGAACTGTACCAGCCCCCAGCCCTTTACCGAGCCACTGGCTATGTAATCTTCGGCGGTGGTGATTTTGCTCCCGGGTGTTCCCTGTAGACGTTGGGGTAGCAAACCAGACTCAGCAATCATGTTGCCGATTACTCCTGCCGCCTGAAACGGCGTCAGCCTACCGGGCGCCGTCAGGTAGTCAAAAATAGCCTTGCCGTTTTGGGCAGACGTGCCGTTCGGGATTGACGCAGCGCCAACGTTGCAATTTTCTTCGGTATTGTAGTACAAAATTTGGTCCTGAATCACCCGTTGTTGTTCTGGCGATAGTGTTTGCGCTGCAACGGTAGCTGCCTGCGACGCGCCGAGAAGAACTAACGAACACAAGCCGACAGTAAGTGTTCTTGCTAGTTTCATGTTCGTAACGTCCCGTCTCCGCCACAGCGGTTACCGAGGCCACCCGGATCTGGGTCCCAGTGCCAAGATTCTGCCGAATACTGCTTGATTCCATACGCAGCGGTGTTGTTGTTTAGCCATGTCCAAACAGAGCTACCAGGGTCTATCACTCGTGTCGAACAGTTTTGAGCACTCGTGTTAATTATGCGTGTACCCTGGAAGTCTATTGCCAGCCCCATTTGATGATTTGAGTATCCCGGAGTAGCTCCAGCACGAGAATCACGACCATTTCTTTCGAATACTTTTTGTTGTGCGGCCATGGTTCTAAAGCCACTATTGGTCGTGAGCGTAACGCCGTCGGCTTTTGCTTTTTGCGCTAGGGCAAGCCACGCACCAGACAGTCTTGAGTTAACAACAACATTCCCGCCATCACCCGCAAACAAAGACCCGTTCGCGCTCTTAATGCCGGGAATTGCACAAATGCGAATCTTTACCAACGTTCCTTCGGTATATCCGTCCTGAATGCCCACGTCAGTTGTTCCAGCGGCACAGGCTACGCCCGTGGAATCTTTCCTCAGCTCAGCAACATTGACGCTACCGGTCGCAGCAGTTGTGGCCGGGACGTCGGTACCGAAGCCACTGTTGGTACACGACGTTGCGTCTCCTTGCATGCAAGCATAGGCTTCCATGGTGCCGGTGTCGAATATAAACAAACGTGTACGAGACCAGTTCTCGTCGGTTTTATTTGCGTCACAGTCTTTGTTTTTGTCGCCAGTAAAGTAGTTTCTGTAGGCGTCGTCTACGACTTGGGTTCCCCAACCACTCTCTGCACTCTTTGTGATTTGTACGCCAAAACACTTCCGGGCTTTTTCTATGTAGTTTCCTCCCGAACCACTGTCAAACAGCACTGCGGCTATACTGGCGTTTTTGTAAGGGTCTTGAAACCGCTTGTCGCTGAGCTCACTGATAGAATAGCCAAATTTTGGAATACCATAGTCATAGGTAATTGGCGCGGCAGACGCCTTGGGGTTTAATGAGCCAAACCCAGAAACAAGCGAACCAAACGAGTTGGTAAAGAGTGAAGCGATGTCGCTCGAGGCGTCCTTGACAGAAGTCGGATACGCTCGGGCAATTTTACCCGTCAGGCTTCGCTTGTCTTTTACGTTGAACACTTTTTCTTTTAGGGGCTGCCTTTCAAAGGCGAAATCGTCATAGGCTTTATTATACTCGGTGAGTTGTGCTGTTTCGGCTGGGCTGAGTGCGCTACCACCACTATGAAGTGCCGTGCCGTTAAAGAACAAGAAGTTTCCAAGCTCGGCATAATTAGCCATTTCAGGGCCTTTCTTTTCTGCTAGGTTCGCGCCTTCGCCACTAATATAAACGGTCATTATGTCGATGGCTTTTTCGCGGATCATATTCGTAATGGGCGTCGCTGCAATGCCCACGAGCGCACTTATGGTGCCACCAGAGGCAATGGTGGCTACTAAACTGGCACCCCCAATTATAATCTGCCCGGCTGTACTGCAGACCGCTGCAACTTTGTCGCTAACGGCCCACTGCAACCAAGAGGGCACCACTGCTTTTAGTGACTGTAACACGGCTGGGTTTAGCGGTACGCCACCCTCGCCACCATTGTTGGCACGAATCAATTCAGACTGGCTGTAGTCAGAAACGTTGCCGTCTTCGTCTGTGGAGCTCATGTATTCGTACTCTACATCGAGGCTTTCGGGGTCAAAGTCAGAACTAGCCTCTACCTGACTAGAAAGCGCCGTGTAGTGCATGCCGAGCCGCATAGAATCTGTGGCGGTGATATCATAGGCGTATTCGCCTATATTGACGGCCAAATCTCTTGACAGACAAGACACGGCTACTATGGCCCCAACGCCTCCGGTAACCGCGAGGGCCTTGCCGCTACCCATTTGCTGTAAAACGGTTTTTGAGTTTTTAGAATCAACAGTTTGCTCGCTGCCATCTACGGGCGATGTTGATTTTTTGTCATCGCTTTCCTGCACGGCCCCCCTGGTGTCTACTCTCGACACCGAGCTATCGGCGCCATTTATTGCGGTTTTGCGTCTTTCCCTTAGGGCGTCATATGCCTTGAGCCCAAGCGTTTGGGTTTTATTTTCAAGCTTTGTTAAGGGGTGGAGCGATATATTTGCTTTCTTCGCCATCGGCCGCGCCCGAATAGCCGCCATGACGCCACTTGTGCCCATTTCTTTGCTAATAGTCTTGAGCGAGCGGTACTGGGTTAAGAACCCTTTCCCGTCTTCGTTAAGAAACAGCTGACCGTCACGCTCTACAAACGCATCGGTACCAAACTTTGACTCAACGCGCTTTTTTACCTCTTCGTCTGTCATGCCCTTGTAGGGCGAATTTTCAGCCTTGGTGTCTATGCGAATGCCTCTGTATTGCCCACTTCGGCCGTCAAACACCGGCTTAATTCCGGCCTTTTCCATGTCGGCCTGCATTTTGTTTATATACATTGACTCAAGTTGGCCGATGCGCGTTTCCCCGGCATTTCCCGTACGCGCGTAACGATACAGCCCGGTCATACGCATGTCGCTGCCGTCTGACATGCCTTCAGAGTGTACGCTAATGGCTTTCCCGAAGTCTAAAAAGGGCAACATGTTCGTAAACGGCGACACAAAGGCTGCCGAAAGGCCAATAAGGGCTGCTGTTACCCCACCTACCGCCGCTGCTTTTTGTTTGTTTGCCCACCCTTTGATCTTACGTTTCGGGTAGCTTCCCGAATAGAGCCCGGTGTCAACATTGCCACCACCAGCAGGCGTGTCAGCGGGCTTTGGCTTCGTGCTCGCTGGCTGCGCGTCTGTCGGTCCACTCGTTGGGCTGCCTGGCATTGCATTTGACGAACCTTTCAGCGGCCCACTGGCAAATCTGCTCGCGTCTGCGCTGGGGTTAAAGTTGTTCAGCTTGTCTAGCTCGGGGCTGTGCGCATCTGTCGGTTGGCCCTCGGCGGAAGCAACTTCTCTTTCTCTTAAATCGGGTTCATCAAAATCTATAGCCATATCTACGAAAGGTTATTAGTACTGCCTGGGTACAGCTGGTTTTGTAAGTCTATCGTGCCTTGCGGCTGGTTTAGCTCGCCCTGCTTCATTGCCTGAACCTGCCCAGGGTTTGTGGTAATAAGGCCAGTTTCTGTTGGGCTGGCAACGATTTGAATATGCACGTGGTTTTGGCCGGCAAAGAACAGACCCTGCCCTACGGGGAACGAGCCAAGTCGTTTTCTTTCTTCGGCGGTTAGTTTAAAGATGTCACTCAGTATGTCTACGGCGCTTGGTGACTGTTTAAGTAGTATCTGCATGCTGGCGTTTGCCACAATAGCCCTACCCATACGTGAGCCCATAAAGTCTTCAACATCTTGGGTGATGGTGGTAATGCCGAGGTTGTATTTGCGTGCCCTTTTAGCCAGACTAAACAAGAAGTTGGCGCTGTCTTCGTATTTCATAAGCTGCCAGGCTTCGTCTACAACTAGAATGCGCTTTTTTTGATCGCCCTTCGTTTTGTTCCAAATATAGTTAAGTACAATATACATCGCTACGGGTCGAAGCTCGTCTTCAAGGTCACGAATGTTGAACACCACGAGTGGATTGTTAATGTTTATGTTGCTCTGTTGGCTAAAAATGCCAGCAAAAGTACCGCTCGTGTATTTGCGTAGTCGCTGTGCAAGTTGAGGCCCAGTGCCACCCATGTGCAAGAGCGTATCATACAAGTCTGCAATAGTTGGTGGCAGCGCATTGTGTGTTAACGGATCATTAGTAATCCCTGCTTTGGCGTAGGTGTCTATGAGTGCGGCGTCAAGATCGGCTTCTTCGGCTGGGTTTAGGGCTGGCATAAGAGCAGAGTTGCCGCCGAGCATTTGCGATTGCGCCCCACCCATCATTAAGCGCAACAAACCATGTAGTGTAATTAGGTTACTACGAAGTGCGTTGTCGGCTTCCTCGGTGTCAACTACTTGCGGCAAGTCAAAGGGGTTAATACGTGTTGTAGAGTTAAGACTAAGTCGAACGTATGCCCCTGCAACAGCGTCACACATACGCTCATACTCGTTTTCTGGGTCAATAATAAACACTTCAGTGCCAAACATTAGGCTACGTAGTGCTTCTAGTTTTACGGTAAACGATTTACCTGCACCAGACTTAGCAAACACAACCGAGTTGCCGTTTTCTAGGCTAAAGCGGTCAAAAATCACTAGCCCGGAGTTGTGCATGTTGATGCCGTACAGTATGCCCGTCTCTTGCGAGAGATCTGCCGAGGTAAACGGAAAACTGGTACTAATAGCACCGGTGCTCATGTTGCGACGTATTTGAAGTTGGTCGGTCATTTGCGGAATGACACTGTTTAGACCCTGCTCTTGCTGGCTAGACGCGGGCTTACTGTACACCAGTTGCTGTCCGAGCATGCTTTCTACCTTGTGGCTGACAAACTCAAGTTCATCTAGGCTGCCGCCGTAAATCGTAAAGTACAGACCAAACCTAAAGAAGCGCTCCTCGCCTACCTGTAGCTTGTCGCGCATTTCTTCGGCATCGAGTATCTGCGCTTGCTTGGCCGGGTCACGTACGCGGCCCTTTTCGGAGTCGATTTGTAGACCTGCTTCAAGTTGTGTAACCTTTTTGCGCAAGTTTTCTAGCACTACCTGGCTTTCGACCGGGTAGATGTATATGGAAAGATCCATGACTTCGTCGAGGTTAACAAGACCGCTCAACCAGCCCGTGTATAGCTGGCGAGGATAGCCGAACACATAATAGGTGCGGGCGTAGCGGGTGCCCAGCTGAAAGTACGTACCGGTAAACTCAAGACTGCTTGGCGCAATAAAGTCACGTAGTGCGGTAATACCCTTTCGGAACGCAGTAGCTACCTCTGCTTGTTCGCGTGCTTGTTGCGCTTGAGCGAGTGATACGGGGTCTAGCTTTTGCTTGTTTCCAAATGCCATTATTGCAATTCTTTCTGTAGGTGCGGTTGCTGGGCTACGCCTTCACCTTTTGTGACAACATCGGCCGTTAGCTCGTTAAAATTCTTTAGTTGTTGGCGCGTTGCAGTGTCGGGGTTGTAGGTGTCATAGTACAGCTCAATAAGCTCTTGTGTATCAAGGGGCAAGCCCTGAATAGTGCACTGTTGTAGGCCACCCAAAACGGCCTGTACGCGGTTACGTAG
>JBATPG010000136.1:0-8848 GCA_049291335.1 Saccharimonadales bacterium (SeqCode)
AGAAGAACCCACTTGGTGAGCCTGGGTTCTGCGTCGCAGTAGTGGCGAGATTTGCACTGCCAACAATCGAGACAGGTCTTTCGCTAGTAACACCGCGTGGTCATAACCCCGTTGGCGCACACGCGACGTCGCGGTTGGCAGCGGACTGATAATAACTGCAGGCTCGACATCAACACCATAAGCTTCGTGCATCTGTTGGGCTATTTCATGTAGCCCGCTCTGTGCGCGTTCGTACTTTGCATGGTGCAAGAGCTCTTTGGCGTCTCCTTGGTACGCAGTTACGGCTTGCACGTGGGCCAGCGAAGATGCTTTGCGGCACTTAGTACAAACGGCAAAATCTCGGGTGGTAGCATGGCAACGGTAGCACCGAGAAGGAAGTAGTGGTAACGCATGCGTGCATGAACTACAGAGCAACATATTAGTTTCGACTCCACAACCTACGCAAACATGAGGGGCAAAAATGGCAATCAACTTCTCAAGCACATGCATGTTGTAATTCTTTCGTTGTAAATATGTGTCCTTGGTATTGCGACACCTTGAGCGTATCAGTTATACTGACATTAACACAAAAAAGCAACTACTAATATAAGCTCACCTAAGAAGAGCGGAGGGTAATAACTGTTATGGCGCGAAGAAACCGCGATGATGATTTGCTGTTAGAAGAAGATGAATTAACTGCGGCCTTTTTGGGCGACAGTGACGACATGCCAGTTGCTGATGGTGAGTTTGACACTCAGCCTCAAAACGAAACTGGATCAGACGAATGGAACGACGAAGAAGCAGTTCTTCCAGGCCAATTAGCTGTAGATGTATATGAAACCAAAGAAAAACTTGTTGTTAAGGCACGTACTGCCGGCGTCAACAAAGGCGAGCTAGATGTCAGCATTGCCGACAACACGCTCAGCATTCGTGGCACGCTTTCTGCAGGCACCGAAGACAACGTAGAGAACTATTTTGTCCAAGAGTGTTACTGGGGCGAATTTAGCCGCAGCATAGCACTACCTGTTCCTGTTAAAGAAGAAGACATTGAAGCCGTACTAAAAGACGGTGTTCTAACGGTTAGCTTTACTAAGGTCAAGCAAGACACTGTTAAGAAAATCCAAGTCGTCTAGTCTGTAGTCTGACTACATAAAACCTACGATGAGAGTCGTAGGTTTTTTAGTACCAAAGATAGTTGTAGCTAATAAAAAACCGCCCCGTTAGCGCTGGGGCGGTCAATTAGTTACAGTTAAAATCCCTATGCAGGGGTGACTGTTTTGTCGAGAACAAACTTCACAATAAACTGTGCGAGCGCAACGATTACAAGACCAATAACTGCGTAAATAATGGTGTTCTTAGCGCTACTAACTTTGCCGCTGTCGCCACCAGAGGTAATGTAACGAAAACCGCCATAAATAATCATTAGTACTGCAGCAATACCAACTACGGCCGAGAAGATGTTAATTACGTTGGTAATAATACTGTTTACCTTGTCTGTTGCGACACCTTCTTCGGTAGCACAGTCAGTAGAACCGCCTATTTCTAGGTTGGCACCAGAACAGAGGCTATCTGTGACATTTGGGGCAGCGTAAGCAGGTGCAGCAACTAAAGCTGGGGCCGCAGCAAATGCCATTACCGCCATCAGGCTTAAAAGAGTCGTTCGAATTTTTTGAATCATGTAGATTTCCTTCTTATTTTGATTACTTTTATTTATACCATTTGTGCTTGTTCAGTACAATGTGTAACTTATACTAGCATAGCAGATACAACGCTTATTGTTACGACAGTATCAAATGGTTGTATCAATCACGTAGCGCACAATAACCTGGGCAAGGGCAGCGATCACAAGACCAATTACTGCGTAAATAATGGTGTTTTTTGCGCTCGATACCTTCGAACTATCACCACTTGCGGTAATGTATTTGAACCCGCCTACCATAATCATAATAACCGCCACTATACCTATAACTGTGCCTAAAATGGTTATAACCTGCTTAATTACATTGCTAAGGTTCAAGCCTTTAGGGTTGTCACAATTTATGGCAGTACATGCCTCGTCGATTGGCTCAGCCGCATACACAGCAACCGCAGGAGCCAGAGCTAGGGTTGTTGTAAACACTAAAAATCCACTTAGTATTAGTTGTTTGATTGCGTTCATTAAAAGCTCCTTAATACAAATGCTACTATTGACCACGCCGCTACTATAACTATGAGACCAATGACCGAGCTAAAAACTGTTTTACGTGCATTTGTTGCCGCCTGAGAATCACCATTTGCCGTTATAAACCTAAAGCCACCAATCATAAGCATAATAACAGCAGCGACGCCAGATAGTAATGCCACGATACTTGTTATTTTTGACAACAGACCATTTGGACCAGTCAGTGGGTTCTTTTTGGCATCTTGCGTACAGCTTGAAGATTGACTCGGGTCGTCAAGACTTTCGCAGGCCTGATCTAGTGGGTTTTGTGCGTACACTATGCCAACATTTGCTACCGGCATAGAAAGTATGAATCCTGTAAGCAAAAAAGCTAGTAGTCGTTTCATGACAGCCCCTTCACTACAAATGTCACAATACTAAAAGCGGTCATAGCAACAACAAGCCCGACAATGGCGTACACAATAGCGTTCTTGGATTTTGCCATAGTAGAAGGGTCGCCACCAGACAAAATGTACCTGAGACCCGCAATCACAATAATTAGTACCGCCACCGAAGCGAGCGTACCAATTACAACTCCAAAAATGGTATATAAGTTGTCTGAACTAGCCTCTGCTTTTGGCAAAGTGCTAGTGTCGATTGATTGCGCAATTTTTTGAATGTCTATATACATACTTAGCTAAGTTGATTTCCTATAAATGATACTACTGTTGCAGCTATTATTGCTATTACCAGGCC
Source organism: Saccharimonadales bacterium (SeqCode) (assembly GCA_049291335.1). GTDB lineage: Bacteria > Patescibacteriota > Saccharimonadia > Saccharimonadales > UBA4665 > JAGXIT01. The sequence continues at coordinate 2,876 of JBATPG010000136.1, forward strand.
AATAAGAGCATTTATGATAGAATCTTTTGCGCTCTTAACACCTTCGGGCTCGCCCTGGCTTGTCACATACTTGGCGCCACCAACCACCACAAAAATAACCGACACAAGTGCCGCTATGCGCACCAGGTTATCAACAATCGACAGCACAACCGCTACAACATCACTTGGGTTGTTTTCGGCGGGCAAAATGTTAAAGTCAATTATTTCGCAGTTTTCACCAAAGTTTTCGTCGGGCAAGTAAGCGAACCACGGCTTTAGCCCAAAGAACGTGCTACTACAGGCGGCGGCTTTGTTAGTCGCGTTAGCGGGAACGCTATTTTTTTGGCTAAACCCACCCGGCGACATAAACTGCAGTGCAGAGAACAAGAACATAAAGCCAACGAGCCCAAGCAGTGCTTTTGTAATCTTGGCCTTGCCGGCAGCTGTCTTTTGCGGATCTCCTCCAGAGGCCGCATATTGAATACCACCAATAGATATACCTGCTACTACAGCAACACCTGCTAGGGCAGTCAGTACGCGAACGGCAGGATTTATATACTTCGCCATGACACAGTCTACAGCACTATCCCCCGTGCCCTTAGGGCAACAAACATACTTACCGGCCTCCGCTCGTGTGCCTTCGGCTAGCTCTTCGGTTTTTGGGTCGCAATCTTCGGCATATACACAAACACCTTCGGAGTTGGCGACGTACTTGTCGGGACATTTGGTTTCAGCATGTACCACGCCTGCAAGCGCCAGAGGTGCAAAAACCATAAAGGCTACCAGCAAGCCATAAAGCTTTAGTTTCATATACCCTTAACTATAAAGTGTTTATGGGACGGAAGGCAAGTTTACAAAAAATATACGTGACATTTTAATAATAATGTTATATTATATTGTCATTAATTAGAAATGTAACATATTGTAATCGAGGCAGGCATACATGGTACAACCCGAGCAAAACATTCAGTCTTTTACACAATTTAACAATGGTATTCGTAGATATTCGGTTCGCGCAGTCGTAGAGACACTTGTTGCAGTGGGGGCAGCCATGGCCGTACTTGCAGCATGCGCAACACCTAGCGCAGAAGGCTCAGGAACCGACGCGCCAGCTTCAGGAGCTGTTCCTGTTGCTACTGCAGGCCCTAACGCTTCTCCAAGCCAGCAGCCAAACACTGCTACACCAAGCCCAACAGCCTCTGCCACCGAAAGCGCTGGGTCTAGTACCGAAGGCGATGCTAGCGAAACGACTGATACAGAGTTTAAAATTCCTGTAGAAACGCTTGTCCAGCTTGACATTGACAGGTACACATTACTACCGCGCGACGACAAGTACCGCGTAAACCTTGCCGAGTATAAAAAGTCAAACGATTTGGGTGAGTACAGTTTTTGGCTTAGCTACCCAATGGACCCTAAAATGCCCAACGGAGCCGAACTATACCGCTCTAACCCATACTACACCCCGGCGAACCTCACCGATTCTGCAGCGACTATCTGGCGACAAATTACATTCGCAAACCAGTTTGTACAGGCACGTACCGGAGACCCAGAGTCTGAACCAGACACAGAAGACTTCCGTAACAACCCACCAATAGATATGGATATGGCCCGAAAACTATCGCAAGGTGCCGTGTTTGACCTAGACGACGATGATTTTGAGAAGAAACAATCCGCTAACAATAATATGATCAAATCTATCGAAGGTAACGATGGTAAGGCATGGTTTACCCCCGAACTTGGCCTGTGGACAGTGCGCGAATTCGCCGATGGAGCAAAACCAAAGACCTGTAAAGACAAAGACGGCAATACGTACCCTTACTACGACCTAACCACTGGCGAAGGTGAGAATCTTTTTGATGTACGAGCGTACTATATTAAAACAAAAGACGAAGAGGGCCAAAAAATAACAATGTGGGTACGCGCAAACGAACGCGCAAACCTGCTAGTCGTTGGCCAGTGCTAGTCACATAGACTTCCTGCTACCTGGCTTCAAAAGGGTGCTGTAACGGCCAATGAATGATACACTTATTTCATAATGCTAAAGCTTGCAAAACAAAAGTTTAGCCTCATTTTATCTATTGGCGTCATTTTGCCAATGCTTTTTAGTGGCTTTTTGACCATCGCACAGCCGCAACAAGCCTTTGCGATTGACCTTCCGACCGCGCAAAAATGTTTCGACAAATTTGACGAGCCAGACATCATATATAGCAGGCTGAGCTCGGCAGACCAGCAACTATTCAACACCTGCCTGTCCGCTGGCGCCTGTACATACGTCTATACCGGCACAATCATCGACAGCAAGCAGTACAAATGTACCGACCCAACACCTGTTAAAGACGCCACCAAAGCTACCGCCACAGACGCAGAAGTCAAGCCGCTACAGACACTTATATGTGGCACAACTCCGACGGGCGAGTCTGCGCTGGCCGCCTATTCTAGCTGTGCGGCAAAAGTTCGCACGGTCTATACGCGGTGTGCAACAACTGGCGGCAGCGCGGTAAACGCCATGCAAGAAACTACCGATAAAACCGCTACCTGTGTTAAGTCGGCTTACAGTTCTGTTGCAAAAATTGACATCGTCAAAGCCATCGACGCGGGCAGGGCCGCAAGCACCACTGTCAACGAACAAGCCATCGCGAAAGAAAACGAAAAAGCCTGTGTTGCCGACGGTAACGATGACGGCCAGCCCGACGGCTCTTGGGAATCAACCGCCGACGGCGGCACCTGTACGCCCGTAGAAAACACTGCCGCAGACGACTGCCCGCTCGGTCCTGAAGCGCCAATGAAATGGCTCGGTTGCGCAATTATGAAAACCGCGGGACTTGCAACCGAGAAAATGTACACCCTGATTCAGAACTTTTTATACACGCCAACCTCTATGATTTTCGACAACGCTTCTTTAAAGTCAGCGTCTGACAGTCTACGCAACTTAGCCATTGGGCTGATTCTGATTGCCGGGTTGTTTATGGTAATTGCGCAGGCAACTGGTTCTGACCTCGTCGACGCCTACACAATACGCAAGCTGCTGCCAAGAATTGGCGTGGCTATTATTGGTATAGCACTCGCATGGCCGCTGCTAGAATTTGCCGTTACGTTTATTAACACAATTGGGTTACTGGCAGACAGAATACTTTCGGGGGTGGTGATGTCTGGCGGGGAAACAACCGACACCGGTATAGGCACCAACATACTTTCGTTTATATTTGGTGCTGGTGGCGTTGGCCTGGCGTTTAAGCTTATGAGTACGTCGCTAATACCTCTCGCCGGTACAATACTGCTTGGCATGCTTGTGGGCTTGCTGGTGCTTGCCATACGACAGCTGGTTCTTATGGTGTGTATTATGCTAGCACCGCTCGCCATAGCCGCCTACGTACTTCCTGGCACACAAAAAATGTGGAACCTCTGGAAAAACACACTTATGACCACACTGCTTATGTTCCCGATTATTATGTTCTTCTTGGCGTCTGGTGAAGCCTTTGCCTATGTGCTGGGTGGGTCTGACTCGGGTACCATGACGGTGCTTGCAGTTATTGTGTTTATTGCACCGTACTTCTTGCTACCGTTTGCCTTTAAGCTGGCCGGCGGCCTCATGTCGACTATATTCTCTATTGCTAACGACAAAGGCAAAGGTGGCTTTGACAAGCTACGTAAATCTCGTCAACAAATGGGCGCACAACACCGCGAACGCACCATTGGCCGACGAGTATTACAAAAACGGGCCGACTACGCGGGGCGTCTGCAGAGCTCTGCATCTCGTGCTGGCCGCAGTGGCATAGGTAGACGTGCCCTGAACGCTGCCGCACATGGTGTTGGTGGCTACAACATAGAAGCCGACATGTCGGCAAAACGTGACGCTGTAACAAAAGAGGTTAAGGGCCAAATTGCGACTGGGGCCGATGGTGAAGTCCGCGGTTTGAGTGTAAACAAGCAACAAGCCCTGCGCGGCAGAGAGGATGAAGACTGGCGCGTTAAAGATGGCCAGCGTGAATTTAGAACTCTTGGTGGCGCATGGGTAAGTGAGTCCGAGGTAGACAGGGGGCATGCACGTTGGGGTAAAGACACGTTTGCGCAACAAGCAGCGCTGTCATACGAAATGAGTAAGGCTAACAGCGAAGAAGACGTACGTCGCATTAGTAAGGGTTACAAGTCAATCGCTCAAGGTCCGGGCGGTTGGGGTATGTCAAAATACGAAGCAGGCGGAGCCTGGATTGGTGCTGCCTTTGAAAACCAAAACCAGCACCTTGAATTCAAAAAGACCAAGTGGGACCAAGACGGCAAGGTCGACTTCGACGGGCTGGCCAGCGAAGCCTATGAAAAGAAGGGCTCATACCAAACCGGCCAAATGCACTCTAGTACCATCGAGCAGCTTAAAGAGGGGTATGCAGATGCAGACATGCAAATAGCAACGGGTAACGCAGTAATTGCCGACACAACAAGTTCTCAGACCGACAAAGACGCAGCCGCCCAATCAGTTGCCAAGGCAATGTTACGAAAACAAAAAATCGAAGGCGTTGCCGAAACCTTTATGCATGATATGCGTGGTGGCATACCGGGTGGAGTTATTCCTGGCGAAGAAGGAAAAGCCGCTCAAACTATTCCGACGGAGCAAGGCGTGCCTGGTGCTGAGGGTAGGTTAGTGAGTGCACAGGGTGCCGCCCACACCAATGAGCGCATATACGAGCTCGCAAAAATGACAGGCGTACTTAACAAAAAACCAACTTCCGCCTATGGACCATTCCATGACGCAGCCCCTAACTTTAACCCCACGACGGGCGTAAGAACCGAAGTAGGCACCCAGAGACAAAGCTAGCCCTTTTTACACTAACATAAGCTTATTGACTTATTTGCTCTATTGTGCTAATGTATTAGTATGACAGCAACAAGCCATGAAGGCGACCCAACAACCGGCCCAAACCCACACGGTCCCGAGGGCCTAGACCCTGGGGTGGTAGCAGCTTTTCAGAGTGGCTTCATGGCGGGAGCAAGGGCCGCAACGGGCCCTGCGGTAGCCGACCCAGAAGCTGCCCGCCAGCGCGAAGAAGACACGCAGCGCGTAGACAGCCTACTTGGCAGGCTTGGCATTACTGGCACAAATGGTGTGTCTACGGGCGACCGAGATATGCTTTATGAACCTGTTATTTTTGGCGATCGCGACATGGGCAAAGAAGACCCTGCAGAGCTTCAACTCATTCGGGCACAAGAAAAAAAAGATGCTATGCTGCAAAGAACAGACGACCACATGCCGCTTGCCGACGCAGGACATCGTTTTGGCCTGGGGATGACCACTACCGCAGCGGAAAGAGTATATGGTCAGATGCCAGTACCAAGCCCTCGGAAACCCCAAAAAAGCGCTGGTACGCGAGCTCATTCTGCAATACAGCGCGCTCGAGCTACTTGGGCAAACCGAAAACAGCCCTAGGCACAACTATAATCAATTTTGATACTCTTAGCCGATAGTACTACTACGCTGGTATACTATAAGCAGTATGGGCACATATAAAGTTCTTCAAGACGTTGAGGCAGACGATAAACTAGTTGGCCCGTTAAGCCTACGTCAGTTTATTTACGCTGCAATAGCTGCATTTTGTGGGTGGATTAGCGCCATGGCCGTCACCAATAATGTGGCGTTCTTTTTGATACTGTTTGTACCAATTATGCTATTTACGGGCTTCTTAGCCTTCCCTTGGGGGAAAGACCAACCAACAGAACTATGGGCTTTAGCAAAAATACGCTTTTATCTTAAGCCACATAAGCGCATTTGGGACCAAAGTGGCGCAAAAAACCTAGTTACAATTACTGTGCCTAAGCGCGTCGAGCGTAGACTCACAGACGGCCTAAGTCAAAATGAAGTACGTAGCAGGCTAAATGCTCTGGCCAGCACCATCGACAGTAGAGGCTGGGCTGTAAAAAATGTAAACGTAAACGTTTCCAGCGTAGCGCCAAGCTACAATGTGTCAGACCGATTAGTCGACGTATCTTCTATGCCTCAAGAGG